>NZ_BAWZ01000024.1:0-63830 GCF_000698105.1 Geomicrobium sp. JCM 19037
GAGGGCAGGAAAATCGCTTATTTTTCATTCAGTTTTCAGCGGACAATATTATGAATCGTTGAATATAGATGGGCCTGTAGCTCAGCTGGTTAGAGCGCACGCCTGATAAGCGTGAGGTCGGTGGTTCGAGTCCACTCAGGCCCACCATCTATCTAAACAACAACATATGGGGCCTTAGCTCAGCTGGGAGAGCGCTGCTTTGCACGCAGGAGGTCAGCGGTTCGATCCCGCTAGGCTCCACCATACATAATGATTCAAGACAAGCAGATCTGCTTGTCTTTTTTGTGTTGCTTCACTTGCAACAAAGCGGCAAATATATTATATTAAAGTCAAAGATAGTCAAGGTCAGGGGGTGTGGATATGAGCAATAATATATCTGATGTGATTGAGCAATACTTGAAAGCGATCTTAACTGAAGAAGAACGAAATTTAATTGAAATTAAAAGAAGTGAGTTAGCGAAGCACTTTGAATGTGTTCCGTCGCAAATAAATTATGTGATTCGCACACGATTTACGGTTGAAAAAGGCTATATTGTGGAAAGTAAAAGAGGTGGAGGCGGATATATCCGCATCAAAAAGGTCGATCACTCTGATGACTTGGAGCTCATCGATCAGTTACTCCATTTGATTGGCGCTCGCATTGACCAGTCTGCAGCTAACAGTGTCATTTATCGGCTGTATGAGGAGAAAGTCGTGACAAAGCGTGAAGCGGTTTTAATGGAGGCGGTCGTACAGCGAGAAGTGCTCGCATTAACTTCTGCTGTTCATCGTGACACACTAAGGGCGAACGTACTAAAAGCGATGCTAGATCGCTTAAAATATAAAGTCTGACGCCGGGAGGGATGCAGATGCTCTGTCAGCAATGCGAAGAGCGGCGCGCAACGTTAAAATTTACGAAGGTTGTAAACGGGCAAAAGACAGAAAAGCACTTATGTGAGTTTTGTGCTAAAGAAAAAGGAGAAGCGTTGCCGGGAACGAATAGTTACTCTATACACGATCTATTGTCAGGCATGCTGAACCTAGACCCTAGTGAGATTAAAGCGAACTCTTCACTCGGGAGTCTGTCGCAGGTAAAAAAGCAAAAACCAGATCTTGCCTGCCCGAAATGCTCGTTGAAATACAAAGCATTTGTGCAAAATAGCCGCTTTGGTTGTTCTTACTGTTATAAAGCATTCGAAGAAAAGCTCGAACCGATACTAAAACGCGTACATGGTGGCAATCATGTTCATAGAGGAAAAATACCGAAACGTGTAGGAGGTCGACTAGAGCAAGAGCGAAAGATAACAAAGCTACAAGAGAGTATGCAAGGCCATATTCAAAAGGAAGAGTTTGAGCAAGCAGCAATGATTCGCGATGAAATTCGGCAATTGAGATCTGCTGTAGACAAGGGGGACGATGAATAATGTCGCTAGAGCAATTTATTTCAAAGGCGATTAGTCCTTGGATGAAGCAGTCAGGTCCCGAAGATGATATTGTGTTGAGCAGTAGAATTCGCTTAGCTCGAAATTTGGAAGATTATCCTTTTCCTTTTAAATCATCAAACGATGCCGCACAAGCGCTGTATAAACATTTGCACGCACGATTGGCAAACAAGGAGCTTGATGGTGTCGGTCACTTGTCTTGGTTCTCCATGAAGGACTCTTCCGACATTGAAAAGCAAGTACTTGTAGAGAAACATCTAACAAGCCCACAGCTAGCCGAAGGCTCTTCCGAAGCTGCAGTTGTTTTAAGTGAGGATGAATCCATAAGCATTATGGTGAATGAAGAAGACCACTTGCGTATTCAATGTTTATCACCGGGTCTTCAATTGACTCAAGCCTATGAAATGGGAAATGCGATTGATGATTGGATTGAAGCGAATGTTGATTACGCGTTTGATGAGAAAAGGGGATATTTAACGAGCTGCCCAACGAATGTGGGTACTGGCTTGAGGGCATCGGTTATGATGCATTTACCTGGGCTTGTGACGACATCTCAACTCTCGCGCATTATCCCGGCAGTAAATCAGATCGGGCTTGTCGTTCGCGGCATATACGGTGAAGGCAGTGAAGCAAGAGGTAACCTGTTCCAAATTTCAAATCAGATGACACTCGGAAAAACTGAAACAGATATTATTGACGACTTACGAAGCGTTGTCCTTCAGCTTATTGAACGGGAAAGACTGGCCCGTGAGAAGTTGTATGAGTCGAAAAAATTACAGCTAGCAGATCAAGTTTATCGCTCTTATGGTATCCTTGCGAACAGTCGTATCATAGAATCAAAAGAGGCGGGTCAACATTTATCGAATTTACGTTTAGGGATTGATCTTAATCTGATTCAAGGTGTTGACAGCAGTGTATTAAATGATTTGATGATTCTTATTCAACCGGCGTTTTTACAGCAATACGCTCAAAAAGCATTATCAACAGAGCAACGTGACGAGCGAAGGGCATCATTAATTCGAGAACGATTGAAGCTTGAAAACATATAAAGTGGAGGTGGTCGACCATGATGTTTGGCCGTTTTACAGAGAGAGCACAGAAAGTATTAGCTTTAGCACAGGAAGAAGCGGTTCGACTCGGTCATACGAATATCGGAACGGAGCATATTCTTCTCGGTTTGCTACGTGAAGGTGATGGCATTGCAGCAAAGGCGCTTCAAGCGTTAAATCTCGGTTCAGAAAAAGTGCAGACAGAGGTTGAGAACTTGATTGGCGCTGAAGGCAACGGCACGAGCACGCAAGAAACACCACACTACACACCCCGTGCTAAAAAGGTTATTGAACTGTCGATGGATGAAGCGAGGAAACTCGGTCATTCCTATGTAGGTACGGAACACATTCTTCTCGGTCTAATTCGAGAAGGTGAGGGAGTAGCTGCACGTGTATTAAACAACCTAGGTGTTAGTTTAAATAAAGCTCGCCAACAAGTATTACAACTGCTAGGTAGCAATGAATCTTCCAGTAGTGCTGGTGCAGGACAAAGCGGAGGTGCTGCAGGTGGCAACGTAAACACACCTACTTGATAGCCTTGCACGTGATTTGACGAGTGTTGCGAAGGAAGAAAACCTTGATCCTGTTATTGGCCGAGGAAATGAGATTCAACGTGTGATTCAAGTATTGTCCAGACGTACGAAAAACAACCCAGTGCTTATTGGGGAGCCTGGCGTTGGTAAAACAGCTGTAGCAGAAGGTCTTGCACAAGCGATTGTCGCTAATGAAGTTCCAGAGACGTTGCGCGGTAAGCGTGTGATGACATTAGACATGGGAACCGTCGTCGCGGGGACGAAATACCGGGGTGAATTCGAAGATCGTTTGAAAAAAGTTATGGAAGAAATTCGTCAAGCAGGTAATGTGATCTTGTTTATTGATGAACTTCACACGTTAATTGGCGCAGGGGGTGCAGAAGGAGCAATTGATGCCTCAAACATTCTAAAGCCATCGCTTGCAAGAGGGGAGCTTCAGTGCATTGGGGCGACTACTCTCGATGAGTATCGTCGGTACATCGAAAAAGATGCAGCATTAGAGCGACGTTTTCAGCCAATTACTGTTGACGAGCCAACACTTGAAGAGTCAGAGCAAATCTTACTCGGATTAAGAGATCGATACGAGGCGCACCACAGGGTAACGATTACAGATGAGGCCATCTCTGAGGCTGTTAAGATGTCTGATCGTTATATTTCCGATCGGTTCTTGCCAGATAAAGCGATTGATTTAATTGATGAAGCGGCATCAAAAGTCCGTTTGCGTTCATATACGGCTCCACCTAGCTTAAAAGATATGGAACAAAAGCTAGAAGAAACACGTAAAGAGAAAGACGCAGCGGTCCAAAGTCAAGAATTTGAAAAGGCAGCGTCTCTTCGGGATAGTGAGCAGCGCCTTCGTGAGGAATTGGATCAGCTCAAAGATGAGTGGAAAGAAAAGCAAGGGCAAGAAAACACAGAAGTGTCCATGAACGATATTGCTGAAGTAGTGGCGAGTTGGACTGGAATCCCAGTAACAAAACTTGCTGAGGAAGAAACAGAGCGTTTGCTTAAAATGGAAGACATTCTTCATGACCGTGTCGTCGGTCAAGATGAAGCGGTCATTGCCGTCTCTAAAGCCGTTCGCCGTGCAAGGGCAGGTTTGAAAGATCCGAAGCGTCCAATCGGCTCGTTTATTTTCCTAGGTCCTACGGGTGTCGGGAAAACAGAACTAGCACGTGCAGTTGCCGAGACGCTGTTTGGTGACGAAGACGCAGTTCTTCGCGTTGACATGTCGGAGTATATGGAGAAGTACTCGACGAGTCGACTCGTTGGTTCACCTCCAGGCTACGTCGGTTACGACGAGGGTGGACAACTGACTGAAAAGGTCCGCCAAAAGCCGTATTCCGTTATTCTTTTAGATGAGATCGAAAAGGCGCACCCAGATGTGTTCAATATTCTACTGCAAGTGTTAGAAGATGGTCATCTCACTGACTCAAAAGGACGGAAGGTTGATTTTAGAAATACAGCGATTATCATACGTCAAACGTCGGTGCAAGTGCGCTCAAGGAAAATAAATACGTCGGGTTCACGACACAAACCGAAGACGCTAAATACGGTGATATGAAAGATAAGGTCATTGGAGAACTGAAAAAGACGTTCAGACCAGAATTTCTTAACCGTATTGACGAAACGATCGTCTTCCACAGCTTAGAGAAGAAACACATTAAAGAAATTGTTGGGCTAATGGCTACAGAACTGCAAAACCGTTTGGCTGAACAAGAGATTACGTTTGTACTCACCGATGAAGCAAAAGAAAAGATTGCGGATGAAGGTTTGACCCTGAGTACGGTGCACGACCTTTACGTCGTGCCCTACAGAAGCAAGTAGAAGATCGATTATCTGAAGAACTGTTACGTGGAAGAATTAAAAAAGGGGAGACGGCAGTCATTACGTATCGTGATGGGGAGTTTGTCGTTGACCTTAAGGAGCTCAAGAAGCTAAGTAATCATGACTCACGAAAAAGCCGGGTGCTCCCGGCTTTTTTGTAACACAATCATAGAAAAAACGATGTTTTACATAGGGGGAGAATATGGCGAAGACAAAAACGAAATTCGTATGCCAAGAGTGTGGCTACGAATCAATGAAATGGATGGGCCGCTGCCCAGGTTGTCAGAACTGGAATACACTCGTTGAGGAACTGGAAACACCAAAAACGACAAGAGGTTCAGTGAGCACTCGATCAATCGCCTCAGGAACAACAAATGAACCACAAAAGATTACTGAAGTAACAAGAGAAGATGAACCACGGTTGACGACGAAGTTATCTGAACTTAACCGAGTGCTCGGCGGAGGAATTGTTCCTGGATCCTCGTGTTGGTCGGTGGTGACCCGGGTATTGGAAAGTCGACGTTGCTTTTGCAGTTATCGGCGATATTAGCTGCGGATAACAAGAAAGTGTTGTACATATCCGGAGAGGAATCTGTGAAACAGACGAAGATGCGTGCGGAACGTTTGCATGCTCAGGCGAAAGATTTATACGTGTATACAGAAACGGATACGACAAGAATTGATCGCGCAGTGGAGAGCATTCAACCTGAAGTGGTCATTATTGACTCGATTCAGACGATGCAAACGTCAGATATAACATCCGCTCCAGGTAGTGTTGCGCAAGTCCGAGAGTCTACAGGCATTTTTATGAACATGGCTAAATCAAAAGGGATCGCTGTCTTTGTCGTTGGTCACGTGACAAAACAAGGGTCGATTGCCGGACCGAAAATGCTGGAGCACATGGTAGACGCTGTTTTGTATTTTGAAGGAGAGCGGCATCATACGTACCGGATATTACGAGCAGTAAAAAACCGTTTTGGCTCGACGAATGAAATTGGGATCTTTGAAATGAATGAAGAAGGTCTGCGGCAAGTGTTAAACCCTTCAGAAATATTTTTGGAGGAAAGGACAGAAGGAATAGCTGGTGCGACCGTTGTAGCTTCTCTTGAAGGAACGCGCCCCGTACTCGTTGAATTGCAGGCGCTTGTCGCTCCGACGAGTTATGCCAACCCAAGACGAACATCAACCGGCGTTGACCATAACCGTGTTTCTATGCTCATGGCTGTGCTTGAAAAGCGTGTAGGAATGTTGTTACAAAACCAAGATGCGTACATTAATGTTGCGGGTGGTGTGAAGTTGGACGAACCTGCAGTCGACTTAGGAATTGCCGTTAGCATTGCATCAAGTTTTCGGAATGAAGTGACACAACCGACAGATGTGGCCATTGGTGAAGTGGGTTTGACCGGGGAGATAAGAAGGGTATCTAGAATTCAAGAGCGCGTTAAAGAAAGTGCGAAGCTAGGATTTAAACGTTGCATCGTTCCGTCAAAAAATTTGGGCGGTTGGAAAGTGCCAACAGACATTGAGTGTATCGGTGTTCAGACGTTAGAAGAAGCATTGGATGTGATGTTAGGAGAACGTGCGAAAAAGTGGTAATTGAAAAGGGAGAGAGAGCCTCATGAGGGAAGCGAGCCGCAAACACTTTATAGAGAATGTATTTCCGTTTTTAGCGCCAGGCACACCATTACGTGATGGCATTGATAATGTATTACGTGCTGGCTCAGGCGGCTTGGTTGTGATTGGATTTAGTGACGAAGTGAAAGAAGTCGTCGATGGTGGTTTTCAAATTCAAGCTGCCTACTCCCCGTCCCAACTTTATGAACTTGCGAAGATGGATGGGGCAATTATTTTAAGTAAAGATATTCAACAAATTATGTTTGCGAATGTACAACTCATTCCTAATAGTAAAATTAGCTCAAACGAAACTGGGATGCGTCATCGTACAGCAGAGCGGGTAGCAAAGCAAACGAAAGCCCTCGTTATCGCAATTTCTGAGAGGAGAAATGTCATTACACTCTATCAAGGTGAGCACCAGTATACCCTTAAAGATATGAGTGTGATTCTCACGAAGGCGAACCAAGCGATCCAAACGTTAGAAAAGTACAAGGCTGTATTGGATCAGAGTATGACCAATTTAGGGCACTAGAGTTTGAGAGGCTCGTTACTTTTCAAGATGTTTCTCAAGTCATTCATCGTGTGGAAATGGTACTAAGGGTAAAACGAGAATTAATTACGTATGTCCACGAGCTAGGCAATGAAGGTCGTTTGATTACGATGCAATTAAATGAGCTTTTAGCGAACGTTGAGCGAGAGGCGTTGTTACTCTTAAAAGATTACGTTGAACATGAGGGAGTGTCAGCGGCGAAAGCTTTTCATGACTTACAGATCGCTTCTGATCAGCATGCGTTAAATGATGAGTACATTCGCGAATTCCTGAAGCTTAGTGCTGACATTGAACAGCAGCATGTTCTTCACTCTAGAGGGTATCGTCTTATGCACCGTATACCGAGGTTGCCACCGTCGATTATTGAGAATATCATTTCTTATTTTCATACGCTACAGGCGGTTCACGAAGCGAGTCTCGAAGACTTAGAAAGCGTGGATGGTATTGGAGAGGCGAGGGCGAGGCTTGTAAAAGAAGGGCTAAACCGTGTGCAAGAGCAATTGTTTATTGATCGTCATATTTAAACGACCACCAAAGTAGGTAATCCGTTTACACTGAATAGTAATATCCAGTGATTTGGAAGTGAATTTCCTTTTTAATTGAAAGATCATTGAAAAATCACAGATTAAAAGATTAACCCTTTCTATTTCTGTCCATAATGATTACAGGAGGTGACTGAAAATGTTAAAACGTATCGTCCAAGTGTTCTTTGTCATTCTTGGTGGGGCGCTCGGCTTTATCTTTTATCCTGAACTTATATCATTATTATCGGTTGAGATCCCTGGATGGATGGCAAGCGATTATATTGGAGGATTACTTGGCGGGGGATTGTTTTTCGTGCTTTCCCTCTGGTTAGCAGATCCGATTACACGCGCATTGAGCATTGCAGAGGAAGCGATTGTGAAAGCACCGATTACAAACGTGCTTTTTGGAACGATCGGTCTGTTGCTCGGACTCATGGTCGCGTATTTGATTGGAATTCCTTTGGGTGAAATATCCTTTTCGGTCTTTAGTCAAATATTGCCGATCTTTCTCACGGTGCTGTTTGGTTACTTTGGTTATCGTATCGGATCACAAAAGCGAGATGAGCTGATTTCGCTCGTCAGCAATTTTGGGAAAGGATCGAACAAGGACTCCAAACAAGAGTCTAGTAGCGATAAAGGTGTACCGACAAAGATCTTTGATACGAGTGTCATCATTGATGGAAGAATTGCAGATGTATGTCGGACGCGATTTCTGGAAGGGACCGTTGTCATTCCTAAGTTCGTGTTGGACGAACTTCAACACATTGCCGATTCTTCGGATGCGTTGAAAAGAAACCGAGGCCGTAGAGGGCTTGATATTTTGAATCAGATTCAAAAGGAATTACCCGTACAAGTGAAGATTGAAGATATCGATTTTGATGATGTACAAGGTGTTGATAGCAAGCTCGTGAAGCTTGCGCAAAAGACGTCGGGAATTGTTGTGACTAATGATTTCAATTTGAATAAAGTGTGTGATCTTCAAGGTGTACCGGTTCTTAACATTAATGATCTAGCCAATGCAGTAAAGCCCGTCGTGCTTCCAGGAGAAGAGATGCACGTGCAAGTGATTAAGGATGGGAAAGAGGCGAACCAAGGCATCGGTTACCTTGATGATGGAACGATGATTGTAATTGAGGAAGGGCATAAATATATCGGACAGCAAATTGATGTTGTCGTGACGAGTGTATTGCAAACAAGTGCAGGCCGAATGATTTTTGCCAAGCCGAAGCAAATGCATAAAGAGAAAGCTTTATAGTATGGAAATGCCGCGAAGAGCACATATGTACGAGTTGCTTTTCGCGGTATTTCGGTTGTATGATAAAGAATGGCACATGAAATGATTCGGATAGGGGTACACGGGTTATGAACTATTCAGTCGTCGTTCTTGCTGCTGGGCAAGGCAAACGAATGCAAGCGGGTAAGAATAAGCAATTTATTATGCTTGAAGATGACCCGGTGATTATACATACGTTACGCGTATTTGAAAATGATTCATCGTGCGATGAAATGATCGTCGTCGTTAATGAGAATGAAGTGCAGGAAATGAAACAGTTGTTCCAAACATATAAACTGAAAAAGCTCACCGATGTCATTGTTGGTGGGGCGGAGCGCCAAGATAGTGTGTACGAGGGATTGAAGGTGATCGATCAACCTAGCGACCGCGTCGTACTCATTCATGATGGTGCACGTCCTTTCGTTCAAGAACGCGACCTACACCGACTCGTTGATCGTGTAGATGCTGAACACGGAGCGGTATTGGCTGTACAAGTGACTGATACGGTAAAAAAAGTAAACGAAGAGCTCATTCAAGAGACGATCCCGCGGGATGGGTTATGGGCAGTGCAAACCCCGCAGGCGTTTCCTTTTGCATTGATTAAGAATGCACATGCACATGCAAAAGAAGCAAATGTTTATGGAACCGATGATGCGAGCCTCGTGGAGCGTCTAGGTAAGCATGTCCGTATTGTAGAAGGAAGTCGGGAGAACATGAAGCTTACAACCCCATACGACATTAAACTAGCGACAATTTTACTTGAGTTAAGAGCAAAGGAGGCAGGCCAGTGAGAATTGGACAAGGCTTTGATGTACACGCGTTTGCAGAGGACACAGATCTCATCATTGGTGGATTAAAGCTAGAGTATCCGCTAGGTCTGAAAGGTCATTCTGATGCCGATGTGTTGTTGCACGCCATCAGCGACGCGCTTTTAGGTGCGATTGCACAAGGAGATATTGGCAAGCACTTTCCAGATACTGACCCGGCATTTAAAGGTGCTGATTCGTCTGTGCTACTCGAGCATGTGTACGAAATGGTCAAAAATGAAGGACTAGTTTTAGGGAATTTAGATTGTACGATTATCGCAGAAAAGCCAAAAATGGCTCCGTATATTCTGCCGATGAGAGAACGAATTGCTGGACTGTTAGATGCAGAGTTGAACCAAGTGAATGTAAAAGCGACCACTTCAGAAAAATTAGGATTTACGGGCAGACAAGAAGGAATTGCAGCGATGGCGACCGTTCTTCTACAAGCCGAGTAAATCATGATATACTAATGACCAAGGAAAAGGGACGGTGATCGATATGACGGATGTGCGCGTGCGTTTTGCACCAAGTCCGACAGGGCACTTGCATATTGGTGGTGCGAGGCAAGCATTGTTTAACTATCTTTTTGCAAAGCACCATAACGGGAAATTTATTATACGAATTGAAGATACGGACCAAGCACGAAATGTGGAAGCCGCAACCGACAAATTGCTAAATAGCATGAAGTGGCTCGGCGTTGTTTGGGATGAAGGTCCAGACGAAGATGGTGGGTTTGGTCCGTACCGCAGTATGGAGCGGATGGATACGTATGAGAAGTATGTTCAACAACTTCTTGACCAAGACCTCGCGTATTATTGTTACATGACGAGCGAAGAGCTTGAAAAAGAACGTGAGGAGCAGCTCGCCCGTGGGGAGATGCCTAAGTATAGCGGGCGGGATCGGAACCTTACTGCAGATGAGCGGGCCGCTTATGAAGCGAAAGGTATCGAACCTGTTGTTCGTTTTAAAGTACCTGGTAGTGAAACAATACATATTGATGATGCAATCCGGGGTGAAGTTTCTTTTGATACAGATGGTATCGGTGACTTTATTATTGCGAGAACCGATGGTGTTCCGACGTACAACTTCGCAGTGAGCGTGGATGATTATCTTATGAAGATTTCCCACGTTATTCGCGGAGAAGAACACCTATCCAACACGCCACGTCAGGTCATGATCTATCAAGCATTAGGGTTCACATCACCACATTTGCTCACGCACCGCTCATCCTCAACCCAGACCGACAAAAGATGAGTAAACGTGACGAGTCAATCATGCAATTTGTTGAGCAATATCAAGATTACGGATACCTTCCTGAAGCACTCGTGAATTTCCTTGCTTTACTCGGTTGGTCACCCGTTGGCGAGGAAGAAATCTTTACGATGGATAACTTGATTGAGCAGTTTAGCTTGGAGCGGGTATCGAAGGCTCCAGCAGTGTTTGATGAAAGTAAGTTGGCTTGGGTAGGAAATCAGTATATGAAATCAGCGGATGTGGAGCGCGTAACCGAGCTATCCATTCCATTTCTACAAAAAGCGGGTCGGATTTCTGAAAACCTGTCAGCAGATGAGCATGCGTGGGTAACGTCTCTCGTTGGGATTTATCAAGAGCAAATGCACTACGCGGCTGAAATCGTTGAGTTAACGGAACTCTTTTTCAAGGAACACGTAGACTATGAGGGAGAAGCTGCGGAAGTAATTGGTGCTGAGCATGTTCCGCAAGTGATGGAATCTCTTGCACGACAAATTGATCAATTAGATGTATTTGAAGCCGATGAGATCAAAAAAGCAATCAAAGCGGTGCAAAAAGAAACAGGTGCTAAAGGAAAACAACTCTTTATGCCGATTCGTGTAGCTGTCACGGGACAAACGCATGGACCGGAGTTGCCAAAAGCGATTGAGCTAATTGGTAAAGATGCCGTGCTCGCACGTGTAAACAAAGCGGCACAACAATCTTCATAAACTGAACATCGATAAGGATAAGTAGCAATGCAGTCGTCTTTTACAGAGACGGTCGGATAGTGGGAACGACCGATGGACACGCTTTGTGAATGCCCCTTTGAGTCTCGCGTTGAACAAGTTTCAAGTAGGCGCGGGCGGTGAGTAGCCGTTATCTACAAAGAGTCACGCCCGATCAACCTGGCGTATACAGAGTGGAACCGCGCAAAAGCGCTCTGTGCAGAACATGCACAGAGGCGCTTTTTTTAAGCCGTTTCTTTCGTCAGGTAAAGAGAATTTTGCTACAGTATAGCTTAGTCATCTGCAATTAGGGGATACTAAAGACAATACTATGCAAATGAACGGAATGATTGATTTAGGATACACAATACAATGTAAGGTGCATACCATTGGGAGGGAAACTATGTGGCGGACATTCAAAAGTGATATCGATGTTGTCTTTCAACGAGACCCAGCTGCCCGGAGTCGTTTTGAAGTTATCCTCTCGTATTCCGGTGTTCATGCGATATGGGCACACCGCATCGCCCACTGGCTTTGGAAGAAGAAGTTCTATCTATTAGCGCGGGTGCTTTCCCAGCTTAGCCGTTTTATTACCGGCATTGAAATTCATCCAGGGGCGCAAATTGGGCAACGGCTGTTTATTGATCATGGCATGGGCGTTGTCATCGGAGAGACGTGCGAAATCGGCAACGACGTTACGATTTATCAAGGAGTGACCCTTGGGGGTACAGGGAAGGAAAAAGGAAAGCGCCACCCGACAGTAGAGGATCACGTGCTTTTTGCATCGGGAGCTAAAGTGCTCGGTTCAATGACGATTGGAAGAAACTCTAATATTGGTGCAGGTGCTGTCGTTTTGCATGAGGTGCCACGAAACAGTACGGTCGTAGGGATTCCAGGACGTGTTGTCATTCAAGATGGCATCCGTGTGAGTGAGAACCTACACCATCACTTATTGCCCGACCCTGAAAATGATCGGTTCCGGCTACTTGAAAAAGAAGTGGAGCGTCTAAGGCGCGAGCTTAAAGAATGCAAGCAAAGACTGGATGAGGAGTGAGTGATATGGCGATTCATATGTACAATACATTAACGCGCAGAAAAGAAGTTTTTACACCGCTTGAAGAAAACCGTGTAAAGATGTATGTGTGCGGACCAACCGTATATAACTATATTCATATTGGAAATGCGAGGCCGGCGGTTGTTTTTGATATGGTCCGTCGGTATCTCGAATATAAAGGGTATGACGTCGAGTATGTGTCGAACTTCACGGATGTGGACGACAAAATCATTCGGGCAGCACAAGATGCCGGAGAAGATGTGTTCCAACTAGCTGAACGCTTTATTGAAAAATACCATGAAGACACAGAAGCGCTCGGTGTGCGAGAAGCAGATGCCCATCCGCGTGTGACAAACACGATGGATGAAATTATTGAGTTTATTGAAGCGCTCATTGAGAAGGACTATGCGTATGAAGCCGGTGGAGATGTATATTTTCATACGAAAGCATTCCCGGATTATGGGAAGTTATCTGGGCAAGCCGTCGATGAATTGCGCTCAGGCGCTAGAATTGAAGTAGGAGAACAGAAGAAAGACCCCTTTGATTTCGCGCTTTGGAAGAAAGCGAAAGACAAAGAGATTAAATGGGAGAGCCCTTGGAGTGAGGGACGTCCAGGTTGGCACATTGAATGCTCAGCAATGGTGAAGAAATACCTTGGTGACACGATTGACATTCATGCAGGAGGCCAGGATCTCACATTTCCACACCATGAGAATGAAGTGGCTCAGTCGGAAGCGCTAACGGGCAAGCAGATGGCAAACTACTGGTTGCATAACGGATATATCCAAATTGACAACGAAAAGATGTCAAAGTCACTTGGAAACTTTGTACTCGTCAATGAACTCATCGAGCAACATGACCCTAAAGTCGTTCGCTTTTTCATCCTACAAGCGCATTATCGACATCCGTTAAATTTCAACCAAGAGTTGTTGGAATCAGCCGCATCAGGCTTGGGCGCATCCAAACCTTTATCCAAAATGTACAGCATCGAAGAAAAGAAAGTGCCAACCTTGGCGAATCTGAAGTCTGGTTAAATCGTATGGAGAAGTACAAGAAACGTTTCATTGATGAAATGGACGATGATTTTCATACAGCCAATGCGATCACAACGATGTTTGAGTTCGTCAAGGAAGGTAATCGTTACCTTGATGAAGCTAACACGTCCACTAACGTACTCGATGCGATGCTGCAATTGTTTGAGGAGTGGGGCCGTGTGTTAGGTGTGGCGTTCATTCCTGAAGAAGAACTGCTTGATGAAGAAGTGGATACACTTATTCAGCAGAGAAAAGAAGCGCGTGAAAATCGGCAATTTCAAAAAGCAGATGAGATTCGCGATCAGCTAACGGAAAAAGGAATCATCCTCGAAGACACAGCACAAGGTACACGATGGAAAAGGGGCTAACCCTATGCGCGGAACAGACTATAAACAGTTAAACGGTCTAGCTTTGGCATACATTGGCGATGCAGTTTATGAGCTGTATGTACGGTCTTATCTTGTCTACGCTGGGTACGGTCGCCCTAACGATTTACATCGAGCGGCTACCTCTTACGTGAGTGCAAAGGCACAAGCCAGTGTGCTCACGTATTGGCTTGATGAGGGCGTTTTAACGGAAGAAGAGACAGCCATTGCTAAACGAGGTCGTAATGCGAAATCAGGCAGTGTTCCAAAGAACACCGACCCAGGAACCTACCGGTATAGTACAGGGTTTGAAGCGGTGATTGGTTACGTCCATATGAGTGGTGACCAAGAACGTAAAAATCAGTTATTACGAGAAGCAGTCGCAAAGATTGACGAGGGGGAAGACACATGAATGATGAAGAGTGGCTCGCGGGGAGAAATGCTGTAATAGAGGGACTGCGTTCCTCGCAATCGATACAGAAGATTTGGGTAGCAGATGGAGTGAAAAAAGCATCCATCCAAGAGACGATCACACGAGCAAAAGAGCAAAATATCGTCATTCAAACCGTGCCTAAAAAGAAGCTTGATGCACTCATTGGTCATCAAAACCATCAAGGAATTATCGCCTCGATCGCCGCACATGCGTATGCAGATATCGAGACGTTATTTTCTGCTGCTAGTAATCGTGGACAAGCCCCGTTCTTCATTCTTTGTGACGGCATTGAAGACCCACAAAACCTAGGTTCAATTTTACGAACCGCAGATGCAGCTGGCGCCCATGGCGTTATCATCCCGAAGCGGGGGGCGAGCGGTCTAACCTCGATCGTAGCAAAAGCTTCTGCCGGTGCCATTTCCCACGTTCCGGTCGTTAAGGTTACAAATATGGCGCGAACAATGAAAGAGCTCAAAGACCGCGGGCTTTGGATTGTGGGTAGTGACGCCTCTGGACAAGGAGATTACCGGGAGCTAGATGCGAGCATGGCCATTGGTCTTGTCATTGGTAGCGAAGGTAAGGGGATGAGCCGTCTCGTGAAAGAATCGTGTGATTTTCTTTATCAAATTCCGTTGCACGGTCATGTGACATCCTTAAACGCTGCAGTAGCGGGTAGTCTGTTTATGTTTGAAGTGCAGCGAAAACGCTACCCGTTAGGAAGGTAATTCCATGAAAGAGTATGTTGTTGTGGACGGATATAACATCATTGGCGACTGGCCAGAACTCGTGGAACGAAAAAAACATTCCCTCGTAGACGCAAGAGATATGCTTATTGAGCAAATGGCAGAATACCAGGCGATTACAGGTCGTACTGTTGTCATCGTATTCGATGCCCACCTTGTCAGAGGGATTGGTGCTAAAGAGAAGCAATTCCGAGTTGAAGTCATCTATACAAAAGAAAAGGAAACTGCAGACGAGCGAATTGAGAAGCTCGTCAAAAAGTTAAAGAATGTGAACACGCAAGTATATGTGGCAACTTCTGATTACCTCGAACAACGTGTCATTTTTGGTAGTGGTGCTCTTCGAACCTCCGCTCGGGAGCTAAGAAACCAGCTTGTTGATGTCGAAAAAAGCATTAGGCAGACAGTAAAAGATGTCGAGCGTGAGCCAAACCAAGGAAAAATTGCGCTTAGTGAGGAAGTTGCTGAATTCTTTGACAAATGGCGTCGAAAAGGGCAATGACTTATTGATTCTCGTTCTTGACTACTATATACTTAGTTACTATACACCGAAGTCGAGGGCGAGGGATTGTCATGAACGCACACGTCTTAGAGAAGAGTCAGCCATTTGTCGAAAACACTGAAAGAAACTTTGCTACCGAAGATGAAAGACTAGTAGAAGCTGTTCGTTATGGGAACTCCGCTGCTTTGGAACAACTCATTCACAAGTACAAGAACTTTGTCCGCGCGAAAGCGAGATCGTACTTTCTGATCGGGGCAGATCATGAAGATATTGTCCAAGAAGGTATGATTGGTTTGTACAAAGCGATTCGCGATTTTAACGGGGACAAGCTTTCTTCGTTCAGAGCGTTTGCGGAGTTGTGTATCACTCGTCAGATAATTACGGCTATTAAGACAGCGACGCGCCAAAAGCACATTCCATTAAACTCCTATGTTTCATTGGACAAGCCTATGTATGATGAGGAGTCCGACCGTACTCTTATGGATGTAGTTTGTAGCTCGCTCATTAGTAACCCTGAAGAAATGTTAATTAATCAAGAGGAACTCACAGACATTGAAGGGAAAATTAATGAAGTGCTTAGTGATTTAGAACAACAGGTACTTCGCCTTTATTTAGACGGACAATCGTACCAAGAGATATCCGCAGATTTAAATCGACACGTCAAGTCAATCGACAATGCATTGCAACGTGTAAAGAGAAAGTTAGAACGGTATATCGAAATGAGAAACGTGCCGGGTTAATATTCGCGCAATTTGAAATAGCAGAATCTTCATTTGCTTTATTGTTAGGCGAGATGTAGAGGGGGTGGTCCGTCACGCGCCCCCTCATATTGACATGAATGGGCAATTATGATATTCTGCACTCTGTATAGTAGATAACTTGTCTGGTCTATAATGAATGTATACATGATCACAACAACAACCACCGTGAATGCGGTTGTTTTTTTATGTTTAACGAAATAAATCGACGACCTATGGGGGTGTCTTGCAAGTGACGAATCCTGTTCAATTTCTAAAAGAAGTCGGAAAACAAATGAAACAAGTAACGTGGCCGACACCAAGCGAGCTTTATAAATATACGAAAATTGTATTGATTACAGTTATTTTCATGTCGATCTTCTTTGCAGTTGTGGATTACGGCTTTTCAGAACTTGTACGGTTGTTCTTGTAGTTGACATGATTATGAATGATGAGAGGAGGACAGCAGTCGCGATTGACTGATGACCCTATGGATAAGAACTGGTATGTTGTTCATACGTACTCTGGGTATGAAAACCGAGTGAAAGCGAACCTTGAAAAACGAGTAGAATCAATGGAAATGCTTGATAAAATTTTCCGTGTCCTCGTTCCGGTAGAAGAAGAAACAGAAACAAAGAACGGCAAAACGAAAACGGTAAATCGTAAGACATTTCCTGGATATGTTCTCGTTGAGATGGTCATGACGGATGACTCTTGGTATGTGGTTCGTAACACACCAGGAGTTACTGGATTTGTCGGCTCTTCGGGCGCGGGATCAAAACCGACAGCGCTTTTGCCAGATGAAGTGGATTCGATTCTAAGGCAGATGGGCGTGGAAGCTCCGAAAGCAGAAATTGACTTAGAAATTAAAGAGTCGGTGAAAGTAAAAGAAGGACCGTTTACTGATTTCACAGGGACGGTTGAGGAAATTAGTCTTGAGAAACAGAAAGTAAAAGTGCATGTGAACATGTTTGGTCGAGAAACACCGGTAGAATTAGAATTCCATCAAGTTGAGAAACTCTCATAACAATTTCCACTTGCGCTTCATCCCGCTGGATGATAAGATTTTAATGTTTGCATCAACTATCACAATTGGTAGTTGTCAACAAGTGGGAGGGCACGTTTGCCCGAAACACCACATTACGAACGAAGGAGGTGTGTCGCGTGGCTAGAAAAGTTCAAACCGTAGTGAAGCTACAGATTCCTGCAGGTAAAGCTAACCCGGCACCACCGGTCGGTCCTGCCCTTGGTCAGGCTGGTGTAAATATCATGGGCTTCTGTAAAGAGTTTAACGCACGTACACAGGAGCAAACAGGAACTATTATTCCTGTTGAGATTACTGTTTATGAAGACCGTTCATTCACATTTGTGACGAAGACTCCACCAGCAGCGATTCTTCTTAAAGAAGCAGCTGGAGTACAATCTGGTTCTGGAGAGCCGCACAAAGTGAAGGTTGCATCAGTAACTGCTGAACAAGTACGTGGAATCGCTGAAACGAAGATGGAAGACTTAAACGCTGCTGATCTTGATGCTGCTGTAAAGATGATTGAAGGTACAGCGCGTAGCATGGGGATCACTGTTGAAGGCTAACGATTAGTCGCAATAGAACGGCAAGAAAGGTTGCGATCACCGGCGAAAATCGGGCTTTCGCAACCTTGATTCTTGTATGATTGTCTTTCTCTAGGAATGAATCTTCTCTAGCGATTAAGCGTGGGAGGTCAAACCGTTAAAACCACAAAAAGAGGAGTTGTTAGATATGGCTAAGAAACACGGTAAGAAATACGAAGACGCAAAGAAACAAGTCGATGTTACGAAAGAATACACTGCAAGCGAAGCCATTGAGCTTGTGAAAAAAGTTGCTCCGGCAAACTTTGATGAAACAGTTGAGGTAGCTGTGCGTCTTGGCGTAGACCTCGTAAAGCGGATCAACAAATCCGTGGCGCGGTCGTTCTTCCAAATGGTACGGGCAAAACTCAACGTGTTCTTGTATTTGCAAAAGGTGAAAAAGCGAAGGAAGCTGAAGAAGCAGGCGCGGACTTCGTTGGTGAAGAAGACCTTGTAAACAAAATCAACAAGGTTGGATGGACTTTGACGTCGTTGTTGCAACACCAGACATGATGGCGCAAGTTGGTAAATTAGGTCGTGTGCTTGGACCAAAAGGTCTAATGCCAAACCCGAAAACGGGTACAGTAACAATGGATGTGACTCAAGCTGTTAACGAAATCAAAGCGGGTAAAGTAGAATACCGCGTTGAAAAAGCAGGAAATGTACACGTTCCAATTGGAAAAGTATCCTTTACTGAAGAGCAACTGCTAGCGAACTTCAAAACCATTCTCGATATCCTTGCAAAAGCGAAGCCTTCTGCAGCGAAAGGTACGTACATGAAGAACATTGCTGTATCTTCATCTATGGGACCGGGTGTGAAAGTTAGTACGTCTGGCTTCACTAGCTAATTTTTCCGTATTGACATTTGATAGGCCGCTATATATAATGAGAACGGCTAATGAATAACTATACTGCCGCAGACAGTAGGTGCACATTGTGCGTAAATCCTGCCGAGGTATCGATTTGATAGAATAGACACGATTGTGTCCTTCTGAATCTCCTCTGTCTGTGTGTATGCATAGGCAGGGGAGTTTTTGATCCTCTGAACGGCAAATTTTCAGGAGGTGGAATGATGAGCAGTGTAATCGAGCAGAAACAAGCCGTTGTTAACGAGATTATCGGTAAATTTAACGAAAGTGAGTCCATCATCTTAGTTGATTACCGCGGTCTTAGCGTAAGCCAAGACACGGAGCTTCGTACGAAGCTTCGTGAAGCAGACGTTGAGCTTAAAGTGACAAAAACACGTTAACACGTCGTGCGACAGCGGAAACGAACTATACTGAACTGGACGAAGCTCTCGCAGGTCCGACGGCCGTAGCAACGAGCAAGACAGATGCAGTAGCAGCTGCAAGAGTACTCAACGATTTCTCTAAGGATAACGAAGCGCTTGAAATTAAAGCGGGCGTCATCCAAGGAATCGTAACGCCTGTTGAAGACATCAAGAAGATTGCTGAACTTCCTTCTTACGAAGGACTTGTATCTATGCTTCTTAGCGTACTACAAGCACCAATCAGAAACTTCGCGTTGGCTTCAAAAGCAGTTGCAGACCAAAAAGAAGAAGAAAGTGCGTAAGCACCTACTATTACACATTCCTGAAGGAGGAAATATACAATGGCTAAAGAGCAAATCATTGAAGAAATCAAAGGCATGACTGTCCTTGAATTGAACGACCTTGTTAAAGCAATCGAAGAAGAATTTGGTGTTACAGCTGCTGCACCAGTTGCAGTTGCAGGTGGCGGAGACGCAGGTGCTGCTGAAGAGCAGACTGAATTCAACGTCGTTCTTACTTCTGCTGGTTCTTCTAAAATCGGTGTTATCAAAGTGGTTCGTGGAATCACAGGCCTTGGTCTTAAAGAAGCGAAAGCTCTTGTTGACGGCGCCCCTGAAACACTTAAAGAAGGCGTAAGCAAAGACGACGCTGAAGACATGAAGAGCCAACTTGAAGAAGCTGGCGCTGAAGTCGAAATCAAGTAATTGTTCCACACAAACTTCCCTGTATCTCTTGCAGGGAAGTTTTTTTATCGATAGATTTCGAGAGTATTCGAAGGTTTGGGCGTGTTAGATAGATTTAAAAGCTAGTGGATAAAAGGGGTGTGTGGCGTGAGTAGTCACTACTATGATTCAAAACCTACGGTCGGGAGCGAACGCGGAGAAGTCAGTATTGATGTGAACGGTGAGCGTGTGACGTACAGTACCGATCGGGGGGTATTTTCAAAAGGTGAGGTCGACTTTGGCAGTCGGTTTCTTTTGGAGACGTTCGTCGAACCTGAAGTAGCAGGAGGTATTCTTGATGTCGGCTCGGGTTACGGGACGCTTGGCATCGCGATTGCTAAAACTAGCAACCGCCATGTATGGATGACCGACATTAATGAACGAGCAGTAGCCCTCTCTAAAGAGAACGCAACAAAAAATAAAGTCGATTCACAAGTCACGGTTGTTCAAGGGTCTGTTCTTGAACGTATTCCGGATGATTTGCGATTTGCAGCCGTCGTGACGAATCCGCCAATTCGAGCGGGTAAAGACGTTGTCCATCAAATCTTTGAAGATGTGCACCGGGTTTTAGAGAATGGTGGTGAGCTGTGGGTCGTCATTCAAAAGAAGCAAGGCCCGTCAGCCAAAAAGAAATTAGTGGAGTTGTTTGGTGACGTTGAAGAGGTAGCGAAACGAAAAGGGTACTCACTTTTTCGGAGTCGGAAATAAAAAAAGAAAAGAATATTTGACCGGTTGTTGAATTTGTGATACTATCATTTAATGCGTATAACCGTCTCTTTTTATGCATTTTTTTCGATAAAAAGAGGAGTATAAAGGTTATTGCGGTCGGGAAGACTAAGTGAATACGAGTAAAAGAGGTTGGTATTTTTATCCTGTATAATATGAACCTTTTTCGGTTTTTTACACGGTTTTCCCGCCGTTTTATATAACGATCGGCATCATCCTAGATGATTGTTTCCCCCATTTTAACAAAAATGGCAGAGTCTTGCCGAGGCTATTGGGATCAGTAAAAAATACGCGGATTTGAGGGGTGAATTCGTTGACAGGTCAACTCATTCAGTATGGACGCCATCGCCAGCGAAGAAGCTACGCGCGGATTAGTGAAGTTCTTGATCTTCCTAATCTCATCGAGATTCAGACAGCTTCATATCAATGGTTCCTTGACGAAGGGATTCGTGAGATGTTTCAAGACATTTCACCGATTGAAGATTTTACGGGAAATCTAGTGCTGGAATTCATCGATTACAGCTTAGGTGAACCAAAGTACTCTGTTGAGGATTCAAAGGAGCGGGATGTAACATATTCAGCGCCTTTACGGGTGAAAGTTCGTTTAATGAATCAAGAAACAGGCGAAGTGAAAGAACAAGAAGTATTCATGGGCGACTTTCCGTTGATGACGGATACAGGTACTTTTGTAATTAATGGTGCCGAGCGAGTCATCGTTTCCCAACTCGTCCGCTCTCCAAGTGTATATTACAGTCGCAAGACTGATAAGAACGGTAAGAAAGGCTTCACGGCTACGGTCATTCCAAACCGTGGTGCGTGGTTAGAGCTAGAAACCGATGCAAAAGACATTGTATACGTACGTATTGATCGTACACGTAAGCTCCCTGTAACGGTACTCCTTCGTGCTTTAGGTTTTGGTTCCGACCAAGACATCGTTGATCTCATTGGTGAGAACGAATACTTGAGAAACTCATTAGAGAAAGACAACACAGAAGATACAGAGAAAGCTTTATTAGAAATCTATGAGCGTCTTCGCCCAGGTGAGCCGCCGACGGTGGATAACGCCCGTAGTCTATTGGAATCACGTTTCTTTGATCCGAAGCGTTACGACTTTGCAAATGTTGGACGTTATAAGATTAACAAGAAGCTCCATATTAAAGATCGCTTATTTAACCAAGTGCTAGCTGAAACATTAGCAGACCCTGAAACTGGCGAAGTGATTGCTGAAGAAGGCACACAGATTGATCGTCGCACATTAGACCGCCTCATGCCTTACATTGAGAACGATCTTGGGTTAAAAACGTATACCGTTGCCGACGGTGTTGTTGAAGACGCCGATATTAATGTGCAATCGATTAAGATTTATGCACCGAACGACCCTGAAGGCGAGCAAACGATTCAGGTCATTAGTAACGGTGTGATTGATAAGAGCATCAAGAACATTACAGCGGAAGATATTATCGCTTCGATCAGTTATTTCTTTAACCTTCTTCACGGGGTCGGAAATACTGACGATATTGACCACTTAGGAAACCGTCGTCTTCGTTCTGTTGGTGAATTGTTACAGAACCAATTCCGTATCGGGCTTTCTAGAATGGAACGTGTGGTTCGTGAGCGTATGTCAATTCAAGACCCTAGCCAGATAACACCGCAGGCTTTAATTAACATTCGCCCAGTGATCGCCTCCATCAAAGAGTTCTTTGGTAGCTCACAGCTATCTCAGTTCATGGATCAAACGAACCCACTTGCTGAACTTACACACAAGCGTCGTTTATCTGCACTAGGGCCTGGTGGTTTGACAAGAGAGCGTGCCGGAATGGAAGTACGAGACGTTCACTACTCCCACTATGGTCGGATGTGTCCGATTGAGACTCCAGAAGGCCGAACATCGGTTTGATTAACTCGTTATCGAGTTACGCAAAAGTGAATGCGTTTGGTTTTATGGAAGCTCCGTACCGTCGTGTTGACCCAGAAACTGGGCGAGTCACCGAACGTATTGATTACTTGACTGCAGATGAAGAGCACAACTACGTTGTTGCGCAAGCGAATGCGAAGTTAAATGACGATGGAACGTTTGTTGATGATGATATTATTGCACGTTTCCGTGAAGAGAATACAATCGTTTCTAAAGATCGTATTGATTATATGGACGTATCACCGAAACAGGTCGTTTCCGCGGCGACTGCATCCATTCCATTCCTTGAAAATGACGACTCCAACCGAGCGTTAATGGGAGCGAACATGCAGCGTCAAGCCGTACCGTTGTTGCAGCCAGAAGCACCCGTTGTTGGAACAGGCATTGAGTATGTTTCGGCGAAAGACTCGGGAGCTGCTGTTGTTGCAAGAGAACGCGGCATTGTAAAACGAGTAACGGCTCGTGAGATTCGTATTCGCAAGCTCGTTGACGTTGATGGCAAAGAAGTTGAGACAGACGATCAAGTGTATCGTATGTCGAAGTTTATTCGCTCGAACCAAGGAACGAGTTACAACCAACGTCCAATTGTGTCTGAAGGCGACATCGTAGATAAAGGTGAAGTTCTTGCTGATGGACCTTCTATGGATAAAGGTGAGATGGCTCTTGGTCGCAACGTTCTCGTTGGCTTTATGACCTGGGATGGTTATAACTATGAGGATGCGATCATTCTAAGTGAGCGACTCGTGAAAGATGATGTATTCACATCCATTCACATTGAAGAGTATGAATCAGAGGCTCGGGACACGAAACTCGGTCCAGAAGAGATTACACGCGACATTCCAAACATCGGTGAAGATGCGCTTCGAAACTTAGATGAGCGCGGAATTATCCGCGTAGGTGCTGAAGTGAAAGACGGCGACATTCTTGTCGGTAAAGTAACCCCGAAAGATGACTGAACTGACAGCAGAAGAACGTCTGCTTCATGCGATCTTTGGTGAGAAGGCACGTGAAGTTCGTGATACATCACTTCGTGCACCTCACGGTGGCGATGGAATTGTCCTCGATGTGAAGATTTTCAACCGTGACGATGGTGATGAATTACCACCAGGTGTTAATCAGCTTGTGCGCGTATACATCGTGCAAAAGCGTAAGATTAACGAAGGTGACAAGATGCTGGACGCCACGGGAATAAAGGTGTTATTTCACGAATTCTTCCTGAAGAAGATATGCCGTATCTTCCTGATGGGACACCAATCGACATTATGCTTAACCCGCTTGGAGTACCATCGCGTATGAATATCGGACAAGTGCTTGAGATGCACCTTGGAATGGCTGCACGTCAGCTAGGTATCCACGTCGCTTCTCCAGTATTTGATGGTGCTCGCGAGGAAGATGTGTGGGAGACGCTAGAAGAAGCAGGTATGGCAAGAGACGGTAAGACCATTCTTTATGATGGTCGTACTGGAGATGCATTCGACAACCGTGTGTCTGTCGGCGTCATGTACATGATTAAGTTGGCGCACATGGTTGATGATAAATTGCATGCACGTTCTACTGGACCATACTCTCTCGTTACGCAACAACCGTTGGGTGGTAAAGCTCAATTTGGTGGTCAGCGTTTTGGAGAGATGGAAGTTTGGGCACTTGAAGCATACGGTGCTGCGTACACACTTCAAGAGATTTTAACGGTGAAATCCGATGACGTTGTTGGACGTGTGAAAACGTACGAAGCGATCGTGAAAGGCGAAAACGTGCCTGAACCTGGGGTTCCAGAATCATTCAAAGTATTGATTAAAGAACTCCAAAGTCTCGGTATGGATGTAAAAATGCTATCAAGCAACGAAGAAGAGATTGAAATGAAAGAGCTGGACGACGAAGAAGAGCAATCGAATGATAAAATGAACCTGAAGCTTGAAACAACGGAAAACGCCTAAGGTTTTGCAATCGGTAAAGGAAAGCCCCGTGCGGGGCTCTTTACCTCTTTTGCTACTGTTACCCGTCACTCAGCCCCTTTGACAACAGAGCGCAGGAAAGGGAGGGTCACCCTTTGATCGATGTCAATAATTTTGAATACATGAAAGTTGGTCTTGCATCTCCAGACAAGATCCGTAGTTGGTCTCGTGGTGAAGTGAAAAAGCCCGAAACCATTAACTATCGAACGTTAAAGCCAGAGAAAGACGGGCTATTTTGTGAGCGTATTTTCGGTCCACAAAAGGATTGGGAATGTCACTGCGGGAAATACAAACGCGTCCGCTACAAAGGCGTTGTTTGTGATCGTTGCGGTGTTGAGGTTACCCGTGCCAAAGTTCGTCGTGAACGCATGGGGCACATTGAGCTAGCCGCACCTGTTTCTCATATCTGGTACTTTAAAGGATCCCAAGTCGTATGGGGCTCGTATTGGATATGTCTCCACGTTCGTTAGAAGAAGTGATTTACTTTGCTTCTTACGTTGTGACAGATACAGGCGATACACCACTTGAATATAAGCAGTTGCTATCTGAGAAAGAATACCGCGCATACTACGACAAGTATGGTCGTACGTTCACGGCACAAATGGTGCTGAAGCGATCCGGAAGATTCTTTCTGATTTAGATCTAGAAAAAGAAGTAAAAGCGCTAAAAGATGAATTAGAAACGGCTCAAGGCAACGTCGTACTCGTGCGATCAAGCGCCTTGAAGTGATTGAAGCGTTCCGTAACTCTGGAAATCACCCTTCTTGGATGATTATGGATGTATTGCCAGTCATCCCGCCTGAGCTTCGTCCGATGGTTCAATTGGATGGCGGTCGTTTTGCGACGTCTGACTTGAATGATTTGTATCGTCGAGTCATTAACCGTAACAATCGTCTGAAGCGTCTTTTAGATCTTGGTGCCCCGAGCATTATCGTTCAAAACGAGAAGCGGATGCTCCAGGAAGCTGTAGACGCACTTATTGATAATGGTCGTCGTGGCCGTCCGGTAACGGGTCCTGGTAATCGACCGTTGAAATCACTTTCGCACATGTTGAAAGGTAAGCAAGGTCGTTTCCGTCAGAACTTACTCGGAAAGCGTGTTGACTACTCTGGTCGTTCCGTAATCGTTGTCGGTCCGAACTTAAAGATGTATCAGTGCGGTCTTCCGAAAGAAATGGCCCTAGAACTATTTAAGCCTTTTGTAATGAAAGAGCTTGTTGCTAAAGGTCAAGCGCACAACATTAAAAGCGCAAAACGTAAAGTTGATCGTGTACAGCCTGAAGTTTGGGATGTGCTTGAAGAAGTGATCAAGGAGCATCCGGTTTTATTAAACCGAGCCCCAACCCTTCACCGTCTTGGAATTCAAGCATTTGAACCGATCCTTGTAGAAGGGCGCGCAATTAAGCTGCACCCACTCGTATGTACCGCGTATAACGCCGACTTTGATGGTGACCAAATGGCGGTTCACGTGCCACTTTCAGCAGAGGCTCAGTCAGAAGCGCGCGTACTCATGCTTGCTGCACAAAACATCTTGAACCCGAAAGACGGGAAACCAGTTGTTACTCCTTCACAAGATATGGTTCTTGGTAACTATTACTTGACGCTCGAACGTGAAGGTGCAGTTGGAGAAGGTACGGTGTTTAAGGATAGTGATGAGGCACTCACCGCTTACCAAAACGGCTACGTGCATTTGCATACACGTATAGGAATTCCTGTTCGGTCATTGAACAAAACGACATTCCCTGAGAACACAGAAGACCGTATTTTATTAACGAGCACCGGTAAGTTGATCTTTAACGAAATTCTTCCGGAGTCGTTCCCGTATATCAATGAGCCAACGGCGATTAACCTTGAACAAGAAACGCCAAAAGAATATTTTGTTACAAGTGATACAGATATTAAGAAAACAATAGCTGAACGACCAGTCGTTGCTCCTTTCAAGAAAGGGTTCCTCGGAGATGTCATCGCTGAAGTGTTCAAGAAGTTTCAAGTCACTGAAACATCCCGAATGCTTGACCGAATGAAAGACCTTGGTTTCTACTATTCAACAAAAGCTGGCCTTACCGTAGGTGTGGCTGACATCGTAGTACTCGCTGAAAAAGGTGAAATTCTTGATGCAGCTGAATTGCAAGTAGACCGAGTGATGAAACAGTTCCGAAGAGGTCTCATTACGGAAGAGGAACGTTATGACAAGATCATCTCGATTTGGAGTGAAGCAAAAGACGACATCCAAAGCCGCCTAATGAAAACACTCGACAAATCGAATCCGATCTTTATGATGAGTGATTCCGGAGCACGTGGTAACGCCTCAAACTTTACGCAGCTTGCGGGTATGCGTGGTCTAATGGCGAACCCATCTGGTCGAATCATTGAGCTTCCAATCAAGTCCAGTTTCCGTGAAGGTCTAACCGTACTCGAGTACTTTATCTCGACACACGCGCCCGTAAAGGTCTAGCCGATACGGCATTGAAGACAGCAGACTCTGGTTACTTGACCCGTCGTCTTGTTGATGTTGCCCAAGACGTCATTGTTCGTGAGGATGATTGCGGCACGGATCGCGGTCTCGTTGTTTCACCGATTAGAGAAGGTACTGAAGAAATTGAGAACCTTTATGATCGTCTCGTTGGTCGCTTTGCGTTCCAAACGGTCAAACACCCTGAAACCGGCGAAGTCCTTGCCAGACCGAATGAATTGATCAATGAAGAGTCTGCAAAAACAATCGTTGACGCAGGCGTCGAATCATTGAAAATCCGTTCTGTCTTCACGTGTGACACGTCACACGGTGTATGTAATAAATGTTACGGCCGTAACTTGGCGACAGGAAGCGATGTTGAAGTCGGCGAAGCGGTCGGTATTATCGCAGCCCAGTCCATTGGTGAGCCAGGTACACAGCTTACGATGCGTACGTTCCATACGGGCGGTGTAGCTGGGGATGACATCACGCAAGGTCTACCGCGTATCCAAGAGTTGTTTGAGGCGCGTAATCCGAAAGGTCAAGCGCTTATTACAGAACTCAAAGGAACGATCGAAGAGATCCGTGACGCTGGTGACAAGAAAGATGTTGTCATTCGCGGAGAGTATGAGTCACGTTCCTATACAACCGCATATGGTGCACGCTTGAAAGTATCCGAAGGCGATCAAGTTGAAGCAGGGCAGGCACTGACTGAAGGTTCCATTGACCCGAAAGAATTAATCAAAGTTACCGGTCTGGATGAGGTTCAAGAGTACCTCTTGAAAGAAGTTCAGAAGGTTTACCGAATGCAAGGGGTAGAGATTGGTGACAAACACGTTGAAGTGATGGTTCGCCAAATGCTCCGTAAGATTCGCGTGAATGACTCTGGAGACACTGATGTACTTCCAGGAACACTTGTTGAAGTTAACTCTTTCAACAAAGCAAACATCGACGTGCTTCGAAAAGGGAAGCGCCAGCGGTGGGAGCTCCAGTTATCCTAGGGATTACAAAAGCATCTCTTGAGACTGACTCGTTCTTATCAGCTGCGTCGTTCCAAGAAACGACACGTGTGCTCACAGATGCGGCCATTAAAGGGCGCAGAGATGCACTTCTTGGCTTAAAAGAGAATGTTATTATCGGTAAGCTCGTCCCAGCAGGTACAGGTATGCAACGTTACCGAACACTCAAGGGCGAGACAGCAGATGAAGGAAAGCAAGTGAACTAGAACCAGAGACAATCGGTTACGACTAAAAACCGTATTGACACATCATCTCCACTTTGTTAAGATGTCTAAGTGCGCGTAATTCGCCTGTATTTGAGGTGGCGATAATGGGTTATGATAAGGTAATGAATGCTAGCACACGATATGTTGGTTTGAAGCGGACATTAAAAGCGGTCTCTGACGGTTTAGCGACGGAAGTATTCGTTGCTGAAGATGCCGACCATGAGTTGCTTCGTAAAGTCTCGGACACCGCATATGAAAAGCAAATACCTTTGGTAATGGTTCCATCTATGAAAAAGCTCGGCAAAGCTTGCGGTATTGAAGTTAATGCTGCGGCTGTAGCTATAAAAAAGTAGTCCTGTTTTTACTGGCGGGCGTTCTCGCCCGTCCAGTAAGAACTTTACTTTTGCCCAATTGTGAACCACCTGGAACGGTGGTCTTGAAAATCGCGATGATGACGCGGTTTTGAACGCTACACAAACCGTGGTGGATTTCATGAATGCAAGCTGCATGAGAATTAAGTTGTGAAAGGAGGAAATATCGATGCCAACAATGAATCAACTCGTTCGAAAAGGACGTAAGTCTAAAATGAAGAAGTCAGATGCACCAGCATTGAACAAAGGCTATAACAGCTTCAAAAAAGTTCAAACTGACCTATCTTCTCCTCATAAACAAGGGGTATGTACTCGTGTCGGTACAATGACACCGAAGAAGCCGAACTCTGCTCTTCGTAAGTATGCACGTGTACGTTTGACGAATGGAATTGAAGTAACTGCATACATCCCTGGAATTGGACACAATCTTCAGGAGCACAGTGTTGTATTGATCCGCGGTGGTCGTGTAAAAGACCTTCCGGGTGTTCGTTACCACATCGTACGTGGTGCGCTTGATACAGCAGGCGTTCAAGACCGTAAGCAAGGTCGTTCTAAGTATGGAACGAAGCGTGCGAAAGCAAAGAAATAATAAGCTTTACTATTATAGAAGAAATGAATTCAGATGTCTTGTTTGAGACAGAAAGGAGGGTTGGTTATGCCTCGTAAAGGTCCTGTACCTCGTCGTGAAGTGCTTGCCGATCCGATCTACAACTCTAAGTTGGTCACTCGTTTGATTAACCGCATCATGGTGGATGGAAAGAAAGGTAAAGCGCAGAACATTCTTTACGCATCTTTTGATCTCGTCCGTGAGCGCAGTGGTCAAGATCCGGTTGAAGTTTTTGATCAAGCACTCAAAAATATCATGCCTGTACTTGAAGTTAAAGCACGCCGTGTCGGTGGTGCCAACTACCAAGTACCAATTGAAGTAAAGCCTGACCGCCGTACGACACTTGGTCTTCGTTGGTTAGTAAGCTATGCACGTCTTCGCGGAGAAAAAACGATGGAAGAGCGTCTAGCAAATGAAATTCTTGATGCATCAAACAACACAGGCTCTGCTGTTAAGAAGCGTGAAGACACGCATCGTATGGCTGAAGCAAACAAAGCGTTCGCACATTATCGCTGGTAAGCGTTTCGCAATCCAGTTGTAAATGATAGCTGAAAGGAGAAAGTGTAAACCATGGCAAGAGAGTTCTCCTTGGAGAAAACACGTAATATCGGTATCATGCACACATCGATGCCGGTAAAACGACTGCTACAGAACGTATTTTGTTCTATACGGGTCGTACTCATAAAATTGGTGAAACACATGAAGGCGCTTCTCAGATGGACTGGATGTCTCAAGAGCAAGAGCGTGGAATTACAATCACGTCTGCTGCGACAACAGCATCTTGGAAAGGCCACCGTATCAACATCATTGATACACCAGGACACGTCGACTTTACTGTTGAAGTAGAGCGTTCACTACGTGTTCTTGACGGTGCTGTTGCTGTACTCGATGCTCAATCTGGCGTTGAGCCACAAACAGAAACAGTATGGCGTCAAGCAACCACTTACCACGTTCCACGAATTGTATTCGTGAACAAGATGGATAAGATGGGTGCAGACTTCCTATACTCCGTCGGGACGTTGAATGATCGTCTAGACGCGAATGCACATCCAGTTCAGCTTCCAATTGGTGCTGAAGATGATTTTGAAGCAATCATTGACCTTGTAGAAATGAAAGCTTACTATTATCTTGATGATTTAGGGCAAAACACTGAAACACGTGAAATCCCTGATGAGCACCGTGAATTGGCTGATGAATATCGTGAGAAGCTCATCGAAGCTGTTGCAGAATTTGATGAAGAGTTGATGATGCGTTACCTTGATGGTGACACAATCAGCAACGAAGAACTCAAAACTGCCGTTCGTGAAGCGACACTTTCGGTACAGTTCTACCCAGTTCTTTGCGGTTCCGCATTTAAGAACAAAGGTGTTCAACCGATGATCGATGCAGTCATTGACTATCTTCCAGCTCCTACTGATGTTCCTGCAATTAAAGGACACAAAGTAGATAGCGACGAAGAAGTTATCCGTGAAGCGGATGACAACGGTCCATTCTCTGCACTTGCATTTAAAGTTATGACAGACCCTTACGTTGGTAAATTGACATTCTTCCGTGTTTATTCCGGAACACTTGATTCTGGTTCATACGTGAAGAATGCTTCTAAAGATAAGCGTGAGCGTGTTGGTCGTATTCTACAAATGCACGCAAACACTCGTGAGGAAATCAAAACGGTTTACTCAGGAGACATTGCCGCAGGTGTAGGTTTGAAAGATACGTCAACAGGAGATACTTTGTGTGATGAGAAGGAACTTGTGATTCTTGAATCCATGGACTTCCCAGAGCCAGTTATCTCACTATCTGTTGAACCGAAATCTAAAGCCGACCAAGATAAGATGGGTGTTGCCCTCGGTAAGCTTGCTGAAGAGGATCCAACATTCAAAACGTATACTGACGAAGAAACAGGTCAAACTGTTATCGCTGGTATGGGTGAGCTTCACCTCGACATCATCGTTGACCGTATGAAACGTGAATTTAAAGTTGAAGCGGTCGTTGGTGCACCACAAGTATCTTACCGTGAAACACTGCGTAAATCTGCAGAGCTTGAAGGTAAGTTTGTACGACAATCAGGTGGACGTGGACAGTACGGACACGTTAAAGTTGAGATTGGACCAAACGAAGAAGGTGCAGGCTTCGAATTCGAAAACAACATCGTTGGTGGTGTCGTTCCTCGTGAATACATTCCATCTGTTGAAGCTGGAATTGAAGAAGCACTTCAAAATGGTCTACTTGCAGGTTACCCTGTCATTGACGTTAAAGCTCGTCTATTCGATGGTTCTTACCACGATGTCGACTCCAACGAGATGGCATTTAAGATTGCGGCTTCCATGGCATTTAAAGAAGCGAAAGCTCATTGTCAGCCAGTTCTCTTAGAGCCACTCATGAAAGTTGAAATCGTTGTTCCAGAAGAATACATGGGTGATGTCATGGGTGACGTTACATCACGTCGTGGACGTGTTGACGGTATGGAAGCACGCGGCAACGCGCAAACCATCCGTGCATTTGTCCCGCTATCTGAGATGTTTGGTTATGCGACAGCGCTACGCTCAAACACACAAGGACGCGGAACGTACTCCATGTTCTTTGATCATTATGCAGAAGTACCAAAGAGTATTTCTGAAGAGATCATCAAAAAGAACACTGGAGAGTAATGACTTTGTTAGTAGTCTAGAAAGGTGATATGTGATTGAAATGCGCATGCCTCCTTTCTTGCTTCATAAATTTAAATTAATTTAAGGGAGGATATCCTCAAATGGCTAAAGAAAAATTTGACCGTTCCAAGACGCATGCCAATATTGGTACGATTGGACACGTTGACCACGGTAAAACAACACTAACTGCTGCAATCACAACTGTACTTCATAAAAAATCTGGTAAAGGTACTGCAATGGCGTATGACGCAATTGACGGTGCTCCAGAAGAGAAAGAGCGTGGAATTACAATCGCGACTTCTCACGTAGAGTACGAAACTGAAACGCGTCACTATGCACACGTTGACTGCCCAGGTCACGCTGACTACGTTAAAAACATGATCACTGGTGCTGCACAAATGGACGGCGCGATCCTCGTTGTATCTGCAGCGGATGGCCCAATGCCACAAACTCGTGAGCACATCCTTCTTTCTCGTAACGTAGGTGTACCTTCAATGGTTGTTTTCTTAAACAAAGTTGACATGGTAGACGACGAAGAGCTTCTTGAGCTTGTTGAGATGGAAGTACGTGACCTTCTTTCTGAGTATGACTTCCCAGGAGACGACATCCCAGTTGTTTCAGGTTCTGCTCTCAAAGCACTTGAAGGTGACGAAAGCTACGAAGAGAAAATTGTTGAGCTCATGAACGAAGTAGACAACTACATTCCAACTCCTGAGCGTGACAAAGACAAGCCATTCATGATGCCTGTTGAGGACGTATTCTCAATCACTGGCCGTGGTACAGTAGCAACGGGCCGTGTTGAGCGTGGCGTTCTTAACGTAGGAGACGAAATCGAAATCCTAGGAATCACTGAAGAGTCTAGAAAGTCTACAGTTACAGGTGTTGAGATGTTCCATAAGCTTCTTGACTACGCTGAAGCTGGTGACAACATTGGTGCACTTCTTCGTGGTGTTGACCGTGAGGACATCACTCGTGGTCAAGTACTAGCTAAGCCTGGTACAATTACTCCACACACGAACTTCAAAGCTGAAGTTTATGTACTTTCAAAAGATGAAGGTGGCCGTCACACGCCATTCTTCAACAACTACCGCCCACAGTTCTACTTCCGTACAACTGACGTAACAGGCGTTGTTAACCTTCCTGAGAACGTTGAGATGGTTATGCCTGGCGACAACACTGAAATGGAAGTTGAATTGATTTCACCAATCGCAATTGAAGACGGTACTCGTTTCTCAATCCGCGAAGGTGGACGTACTGTAGGTTCTGGTGTTGTTTCTACAATCACGAAGTAATCTCAGAACAAACAATAGAAGCAGGCTAGGAATGAGTCACTCATTCTTAGCCTGCTTTTTTCTGTTATGTATGCTGAGAAATACGTGCCTTGCACGTATGAATACAAGAATTGCTCATGCGTAGGCAGGTAGTCTCTGCATCAAACTTTCCGCATGATTCTTCTACGTGCATCATGCCCGTCATTTGTTCAACAATCACCAAATGGTTTTTTCATGTTGGATGTAAGATAGGTGACTACATACATAAAAATAAAGCTAGCAATTTTTGAACAGAGGTGTATACTGAAGGAATTACGAGGAGGAATGGTTATGAAGTTCATACAAAAGATTGTCGTCAAGTCGGCATTGTCTAGTGGTGCACTTGTTTTAGCGGTCTTGCTACTTCCCGTATTTCTTATTACAGAACAGGTTGATGGTTTTCAGCAATTAATTGATATGGTCTTCAAAGAAGATAAAGAATAATGGAAGAAAATGAACAGCCAAGAAACCTATCATTGGCTGTTCAATTTTGTTAAAATTGATGTACAGATCAAGTGAAAAGATCGCGCAAATTGGCGAGCTTAAAGACGAACAAAAACAATATGAATCCACTCTTGCATTCATAGGTGAAAGCCTTTATAATAGTAAAAGTGTGACAAAGTTGGAGATCCGCACGGATTTCCTGTTTTTATGTTGTCATTTGCGATGATGCAGAAGGTTGCTGACACACCCGGCCCCTTTGCCATGATGGGTGTGGGGGGATTTCTGCGGAGTAGGTCTGAAAATCAGGCGATAAAAGGAGGGCTAAACATGGCAAAAGAGAAGATTCGTATTCGATTGAAGGCGTATGATCACCGTATTCTCGATCAATCATCAGTGAAGATTGTAGACACGGCGAAACGTTCAGGTGCAAATGTATCCGGACCGATCCCGTTACCGACAGAGCGTTCGGTATACACAGTCTTACGTGCGACTCACAAGTACAAAGATTCGCGTGAGCAATTTGAGATGCGTACGCATAAACGTCTCATCGATATTATCAGTCCAACACCACAAACGGTGGACGCTTTAATGCGTTTGGATCTTCCATCCGGCGTTGACATTGAGATTAAGCTATAATCCAATTCACAGTTATAGGATGGCAGTTTGGACAAACAATTATGAACACAAAATATAGGAGGTGTGACTGATGGCCAAAGGAATCTTGGGTACAAAGATCGGCATGACACAGATTTTTAGCGAGAATGGCGAAGTCGTTCCAGTTACTGTCGTTCAAGCAAATCCGAATGTTGTCATGCAGTTGAAAACACAGGAAAAAGATGGTTACGATGCGGTGCAGTTAGGTGCAGATGACAAGAAAGATCATCGTTCTAACAAGCCGGAAAAAGGCCATGCTGAAAAAGCAAGCACGGCACCCAAGCGCTACGCTCGTGAATTCCGCAACATGGATGTTGGGACTCACGAAGTCGGTCAAGCGGTCAACGTAAATACATTTGAAGTCGGAGACATCATTGATGTGACCGGTACTTCAAAAGGTAAAGGTTTCCAAGGTGCAATTAAGCGTCATAACCAAGCGCGCGGTCCAATGAGCCACGGTTCTCGTTATCACCGTCGTCCGGGTTCACTCGGTACGATGCAAGATGCGAAGGTTATCAAAGGCATGGAAGGCCCGGGTCAAATGGGTGGCGAAAAGGTAACTGTACAAAACTTGGAAGTCGTACAAATCGACGAAGAGCGTAATTTGCTTCTTATTAAAGGGAACGTTCCTGGAGCAAAGAAAAGCTACGTTAAAATTCAAAGTGCTGTAAAAGGCAACTAACGTCTCGAAGAAAGGAGGAGTCATCATGCCAAAAGTAACGGTATTTAACCAAAGCGGTTCACAAGTTGGAGACATCGAACTTGTTGATGCTGTTTTTGGTATTACACCAAACGAAAGTGTTGTTCATGATGCCGTCGTAATGCAACAAGCTTCCCTTCGTCAAGGAACGCAGAAAGCGAAAACTCGCTCTGAAGTTCGTGGCGGTGGTGCAAAGCCTTGGCGTCAAAAAGGAACAGGTCGTGCTAGACACGGTTCAAACCGCTCACCAATTTGGAAAGGCGGTGGTGTGGTCTTCGCACCAACACCAAGAACTTACGGCTACAACCTACCGAAAAAGGTTCGTCGTCTAGCGATTCGCTCAGTTCTTTCTGATAAAGTACAAAACGATGCATTGATTGTTGTTGATGAGTTAAGCTTCGAAGCACCAAAGACGAAAGAAATGGTACAAATTCTTTCTAATCTGTCCGCAGAGAAAACACTCATTGTTACTGCAGAGCGCAATCAAAACATCGAAAGATCTGCTAGCAACCTTCAGAACGTCAAAACGATTACAGCTACTGGCGTAAACGTTCTTGATGTGATCAAGTACGACAAAGTGATCATTACGAAGGAAGCTGCAGAGAAGGTAGGGGAGGTGCTTAGCTAATGGATGCACGCGATGTGATTAAGCGCCCGGTCATTACGGAACGCTCTACTGAACTGATGGAAGATAAGAAGTATACGTTTGAAGTAGATATTAGAGCGAATAAAACGCAAATCAAGCAAGCAATCGAAGAAATCTTCGAAGTTGATGTTGAGAAAGTCAACACGATCAAATACAAGCAAAAGTTTCGTCGTTTCGGACGTTATGAAGGCTTTAAACCTGCGAAGAAAAAAGCGATTGTAACACTTAAAGCAGACAGCGAAGAGATCGAGATCTTCGGCGAAGCTTAAGTTTTAATGTAAAGGAGGGAAATGAAAATGGCTGTAAAACGTTATAAACCGACCACAAACGGTCGTCGTTTCATGACAGGGAAAGACTTCTCTGAAATTACAACGAACACACCTGAGCGCTCTTTGCTTGCGCCACTGTCTAAAAAGGCAGGTCGTAACAACCAAGGTCGTTTGACAACACGTCATCAAGGTGGCGGTCACAAACGTAAATACCGTATGATCGACTTTAAGCGTAACAAAGACCAAGTAGAAGGACGAGTAGCGACAATTGAGTACGATCCAAACCGTTCGGCGAACATTGCACTCATCCACTACATGGACGGAGAAAAGCGTTACATCTTAGCACCTAAAGGTCTAAAAGTCGGCAACTCAATCTACTCTGGATCAGAAGCTGACATTAAACTCGGTAACGCACTTGAGCTTAAAGATATTCCAGTTGGTACGAACGTACACAACATCGAATTGAAGCCTGGCCACGGCGGACAACTCGCTCGTGCTGCAGGATCACAAGCACAAATTCTTGGTCGTGAAGGAAAATACACGTTAATTCGCCTTCGTTCTGGTGAAAACCGTTTGATCCTTTCAACGTGCCGTGCGACAATCGGTCAGGTTGGAAACCTTGAGCATGAACTCATTAATGTTGGTAAAGCAGGCCGTAGTCGCTGGATGAACAAACGCCCAGTTGTACGTGGTTCTGCAATGAACCAGCGGATCACCCTCACGGTGGTGGTGAAGGACGCGCGCCAATCGGTCGTGTTGCACCAGTATCTCCTTGGGGTCAACCAGCAATTGGTTACAAAACGCGTAAAGGCAAGAAAGACTCTGACAAGTATATTGTTCGTCGTCGCAACGCGAAGCGTAAGTAATTGCCGAGAAGGCCAGACGATTGCTGCGCCCCTGATAACAGCAACGCCTTTGCTGTGTCGGGCGCTGTCAACGTCGTTTTATACATTTGAAGGGAGGCATTCACATGGGACGTAGTCTTAAAAAAGGCCCTTTTGCCGATAGCCACTTGCTTAACAAAATTGAAGCAATGGATGATAACAACAGATCTGTCATTAAAACATGGTCACGTCGTTCTACCATCTTCCCGCAATTTGTAGGTCATACAATTGCTGTTTACGATGGTCGTAAACACGTTCCGGTTTACATTCAAGAAGATATGGTTGGACATAAACTCGGAGAGTTTGCACCAACAAGAACGTATCGTGGACATGATAAAGACGATAAGAAAACGAAACGCCGCTAATTAGAGAGGAGGTTCACTCATGCAAGCTAAAGCTGTTGCGAAACAAGTTCGTGTTGCTCCTCGTAAAGCAAGAATGGTTGTTGATCTTGTCAGAGGTAAGGAAGTTGGAGAAGCCATTTCAATTTTGCGTCATACACCAAGAGGTGTTTCGCCGATCGTTGAGAAGGTTCTCAATTCTGCTATTGCGAACGCTGAACACAATTACGAACTCGATGCTGAAAACTTATACGTAAGTGCAGCATTTGTAGATGAAGGAGTTACCTTGAAGCGCTTCCGCCCAAGAGCCCAAGGTCGTGCGTCTAGAATCAACAAGCGCACTAGTCACATTACAATTATTGTTTCTGAGAAGGAGGAGGGATAGAGCGTGGGTCAAAAAGTAAACCCTGTCGGTCTTCGTATCGGCGTCATTCGTGATTGGGAATCGAAATGGTACGCTGGGAAGGAATATGCAGATCTTTTGCATGAAGATATTAAGATTCGTGAATTCCTTGAAGATCGCCTCAAAGATGCATCATTGTCTAAAATCGAAATCGAACGTGCTGCTCGTCGTGTGAACATCAACATCCATACTGCGAAACCAGGAATGGTAATCGGTAAGGGTGGTTCTGAAGTCGAAGCACTTCGTAAGAAGCTAAATGAAATTACTGGCAAGCGTGTTCATATCAACATTTCTGAAGTGAAAGTTACTGACATGGACGCTCGTCTAGTCGCAGAAAACATTGCTCGTCAATTGGAAAACCGTGTGAGTTTCCGTCGTGCGATGAAGCAATCGATCCAACGCACAATGCGTTCTGGAGCAAAAGGGATTCGTACAGAAGTAAATGGACGTCTTGGTGGAGCAGATATGGCTCGTTCTGAAAGCTATAGTGAAGGTACAGTGCCACTTCATACACTTCGTGCCGACATTGATTACGGAACAGCTGAAGCTGATACGACTTTCGGTAAAATCGGCGTAAAGATCTGGATCTACCGTGGAGAAGTCCTTCCCACGAAAGGTAAGAGCAACGAGGAAGGAGGCAACTAAACATGTTAATGCCTAAACGCGTTAAATATCGCCGCCAATTCCGTGGCCGTATGCAAGGTCGTGCGAAAGGCGGAACAGAAGTAAACTTTGGTGAATACGGTCTTCAAGCCCTTGAACCATCTTGGGTAACGAACCGTCAAATCGAATCAGCACGTATCGCGATGACTCGTTACATGAAGCGTGGCGGTAAAGTATGGATTAAAATCTTTCCTGATAAGCCTTACACAGCAAAGCCTCTAGAAGTTCGAATGGGTTCCGGTAAAGGTGCTCCTGAAGGCTGGGTAGCTGTCGTAAAGCCAGGTAAAATCATGTTTGAAATTGCAGGTGTAAACGAAGAGGTGGCACGTGAAGCATTGCGTCTTGCGTCTCACAAGCTTCCGATTAAATGCAAATTCGTGAAACGTGAAGATATGGGTGGTGAGGCAAATGAAAGCTAAAGAAATTAGAGATCTGACAACGACTGAGATCGAACAAGAAACAAAGTCTTTGAAAGAAGAATTGTTTAACCTTCGTTTCCAGCTAGCTACTGGTCAGTTGGATAATCCTGCCCGCATCCGTCACGTACGTAAAGAAATCGCTAGAGCCAATACAGTTCTTCGTGAAAGAGAACTTGGCATTACTCGTGGATAATTAAAGGAGGGGCAAACGTAATGACTGAACGTAATAATCGTAAAGAATTAACGGGCCGTGTTGTATCCGACAAAATGGATAAAACAATCACTGTTGTTGTTGAAACGTATAAACGTGATAAGTTATACGGCAAGCGTGTTCGTTACTCAAAGAAATACAAAGCTCACGATGAAAACAACGAAGCAAAAGTCGGAGATATCGTACGCATCATGGAAACACGTCCACTTTCCAAAGATAAGTACTTCCGCCTCGTGAAAATCGTTGAAGAATCCGTGATTATCTAAGACATCCTTTTGTTGAAGGGAGGCAAATGACATGATCCAGCAAGAATCAAGATTGAAAGTAGCAGATAACTCTGGTGCTCGTGAAGTACAATGCATTAAAGTACTTGGTGGTACTGGACGTAAGACAGCGAACATTGGTGACACGATCGTGTGTGCAGTCAAGAATGCAACACCTGGCGGCGTTGTCAAAAAAGGTGAAGTTGTCCGCGCCGTTATCGTACGTTCACGCAGTGGCGTTCGTCGTAACGACGGTTCATATATCAAGTTTGATGAAAACGCAGCAGTAATCATTCGTGACGACAAAGGGCCGAGAGGTACACGTATTTTCGGACCAGTTGCACGTGAGTTACGTGATAAGCAATATATGAAGATCGTATCTCTAGCACCTGAGGTACTTTAAAGATACGAAACAACGGTTATCGAGGAGGTGCGACTAAATGGCGCAGCCAAAATTACACGTGAAAACTGGCGATAAAGTCAAAGTAATCACTGGTAAAGATAAAGGAAAAGAAGGCGTGATCCTTAAAGCTCTTCCGAGTAAAGAGCGAGTGATCGTCGAAGGCGTAAATGTAGTAAAGAAACATGCAAAGCCAACTCAAGAAAACCCACAAGGCGGTATTCTTAACGAGGAAGCAGCCATCCATGTTTCTAATGTGATGCTCATTGACCCGAAAAGCGGAGAACCAACGCGAGTGGGTTACAAGCACGAAGACGGCAAAAAAAGTACGTGTTGCAAAAAAATCAGGTGAAGTGATCGATAAGTAACACCTGTTGAAAGGAGGTCCTTGATCATGAACGCTTTAAAAACTCGTTACAAACAAGAAATTGTGCCTCGTCTACACGAGCAATTCAAATACGATTCGGTCATGGCCGTACCAAAGATCGAAAAAGTTGTGATTAACATGGGTGTCGGTGAAGCCGTAAACAACCCTAAATCACTCGATAGCGCGGTAGAAGAGCTTGCGACGATCTCTGGTCAAAAGCCAGTCGTTACAAAAGCGAAAAAGTCAATCGCTGGCTTTAAGCTTCGTGAAGGCAACCCAATTGGAGCAAAAGTTACACTTCGCGGAGAGCGCATGTATGATTTCCTTGAGAAATTGATCCATGTATCCCTTCCACGTGTACGTGACTTCCGTGGTGTGTCAAACAAAGCATTTGACGGTCGTGGAAACTACACGCTTGGTGTAAAAGAACAGTTGATTTTCCCTGAAATTGAGTACGACAAAGTTGATAAAGTACGCGGAATGGATATCGTAATTGTAACTACGGCTGATTCGGATGAAGAATCCAGAGCACTTCTTACAGAAGTCGGAATGCCATTCCAAAAATAATGAACGATATTCATCTAAACATGAAGGAGGGAAAGACTCTTGGCAAAAAAATCAATGGTTGCCAAACAACAACGTCCTCAAAAGTATAAAGTTCGTGAATATACACGTTGTGAACGTTGTGGACGGCCACACTCCGTCATTCGTAAATTCAAGCTTTGCCGGATTTGTTTCCGAGAGCTTGCATACAAAGGCCAGATTCCTGGTGTGAAAAAAGCCAGCTGGTAAGAGCCTTATATAAGGAAGGAGGTACATCAATATGGTTATGACAGATCCGGTTGCAGATATGCTAACAAGAATTCGCAATGCGAACACTGTACGTCACGATAAACTAGAACTTCCAGCTTCAAACGTGAAGCGCGAAGTAGCAGAAATCCTCAAACGTGAAGGATTCGTTCGCGATGTAGAATTCGTTGATGATAAAAAACAAGGTGTTCTTCGCATCTTCTTGAAGTACGGGGAGCAAAACGAACGAGTAATTACAGGTCTAAAAAGAATTAGTAAGCCTGGTCTTCGTGTATACGCGAAATCAGAAGAGATTCCACGTGTACTCAGTGGTTTAGGTATCGCAGTCATTTCAACATCTCAAGGGGTAATGACTGATAAAGAAGCGCGTCAAAAGAATATCGGAGGCGAAGTACTCGCTTACGTTTGGTAAGAAGTTACTGAAGAATGGAGGTGCGACATTATGTCACGTATCGGTGTAAATCCTTTAGAGATTCCTAAGGATGTTACGATTACGTTGGATGGTGGTCACGTAACGGTCAAAGGACCAAAAGGCGAACTGTCCAACACGTTTAATACAGACATTAAGATTTCGATTGAAGATGACGTGCTTACTACAAGCCGTCCATCAGATCATAAAGACCACCGCTCTTTACACGGAACGACAAGAAGCCTTATTGGCAACATGGTCGAAGGTGTAACGAATGGTTTCGAGAAAACACTAGAACTTGTTGGTGTTGGTTATCGTGCATCGAAGTCTGGCGAGAAACTCGTCCTTAACGTCGGGTATTCACACCCTGTTGAGTTCGACAAGATCGAAGGCATCGAAATTGACGTTCCTGCAAACAACAAAGTTGTTGTAAAAGGAATCGATAAGCAGCTTGTAGGTGCGATTGCTTCTGACATTCGTTCTGTGCGTAAGCCTGAACCTTACAAAGGTAAAGGAATTCGCTATAGCGGAGAGATGATTCGTCGTAAAGAAGGTAAAACAGGTAAGTAATTTTATAGATGAACCGGTTTTGTTTGCTCGGTACAAACGAAACCAGCGAACGGCACGAAAGGAGGAAACATTCTCATGGCGAAGAAAATGTCAAAGAACACTGCGCGCCAGCGTCGCCAAAAGAGCATTCGTCTTAAGGTGCATGGCACGACAGAGCGCCCGCGTCTTAACGTATTTCGTTCAGCGAACCACATTTACGCTCAATTGATCGATGATCAAAAAGGGGTAACAGTTGTTGCTGCGTCCACAATGGATAAGGACATCAACGTAGACCACGGAGGAAACGTTGCAGCTGCAAAAGAAGTAGGAGCGCTAGTTGGGAAACGTGCCACTGAAAAAGGATACGATAACGTCGTATTTGACCGCGGCGGGAACGTATACCACGGACGTGTTGCAGCGCTTGCAGATGCAGCGCGCGAAGCAGGATTGAAATTTTAAAGGTCGAAGGAGGGAAATTACATGATCGATCCGAACAAACTGGATCTTGAAGAAAAGGTTGTTGCCATCAACCGTGTAGCAAAAGTTGTAAAAGGTGGCCGTCGCTTCCGTTTCGCAGCGGTTGTTGTTGTCGGAGACCGTAACGGACATGTTGGTTTTGGAATCGGAAAAGCCCTAGAGGTACCAGAAGCTATTCGCAAAGCGATTGAAGACGGAAAGAAAAATCTGATCAGTGTACCACGTGTTGGAACAACAATTCCTCACGAACTTATCGGACGTTTCGGAGCAGGTAAAGTACTTCTTAAGCCTGCTAGCGAAGGTACTGGAATTATTGCGGGTGGACCGGTTCGTGCCGTGCTAGAACTTGGCGGTGTTGGAGACATCTTGTCTAAATCTCACGGTTCAAACAACCCAATCAATATGGTTCGTGCCACATTGCAAGGGTTAACTTCATTGAAAACTGCAGAAAACGTAGCAAAACTTCGCGGTAAAAGCGTTGAAGAGTTGCTAGGATAAGGAGGGAAATGTCATGGCAAATAAGCTAGAAATCACCCTCAAACGCAGTCTTATCGGGCGTCCTGAAGATCAACGCGTGACGGTGAAGACACTTGGGCTTCGTAAAGTCAATCACTCGGTCGTACAAGAAGATAATCCAGCGATCCGAGGAATGGTTAACAAAGTATCCCACCTTTTGAACGTTAAAGAAATTAAAGGTTAGTCATAATTGAAAAGACAGGAGGTGTGAGTTGATGAAACTACATGAGTTGAAGCCATCTGAAGGATCCCGCAAACGCGGTATTCGTGTAGGTCGTGGTTACAGTGCGAAACGCGGAAATCGTGCTGGACGCGGTGAGCATGGTCAAAAGTCTCGTTCAGGCGGGAATGTACGTCCAGGCTTTGAAGGTGGTCAAAATCCAATTTACAAGCGTTTGCCTAAACGTGGGTTCACGAACCCAGGACGCAAAACGTATAGCATTGTAAATGTTGAGACACTGAATCAATTCGATGAAGGTACAGAGATTACACCAGAGCTTCTCATCGAAAACGGTGTTGTTAAAAAAGAGAATCATGGGATCAAAGTACTTGGTAACGGTAGTCTAAACAAAAAACTTACCGTAAAGGCAAACAAGTTCTCTGCATCTGCAGTTAAGGTGATTGAAGGAGCCGGCGGTACAACAGAGGTGGTCTAATGTTTAAGGCGCTCGCCAATATTTTTCGAGTCGCTGATCTGCGCCGCAAGATTTTATTCACCTTGTTAATGCTCGTCGTATACCGTATGGGTACGTTCATACCGGTTCCTGGGGCAGACAGTGATCAGTTATCTTTTCAAGATGAAGCAAGCGCCTTTGGTTTCCTAGATACATTTGGGGGCGGGGCGTTAGGGAACTTCTCGATCTTCGCGATGGGAGTCTTCCCTTATATTACTGCCTCGATTGTCGTCCAGCTTTTAAGAATGGACGTTGTTCCGAAATTTACGGAATGGTCGAAGCAAGGCGAAGCAGGGCGTAGAAAGCTTGCGCAGTTTACTAGATATTTCACTGTTGTGTTAGCATTTGTTCAAGCATTAGCAATGTCAATCGGCTTTAACACGCAATTCCCTGGATTAATTCCTGATCCGAGTGTTACGACGTATCTCATGATTGCTTTAATCATGACAGCAGGTACAACGTTCTTGATGTGGTTAGGGGAACAAATTACCGCACAAGGCGTCGGAAACGGGATTTCGATTCTCATCTTCTCAGGTATTGCTGCTGGTATACCTAATGGTGTGAACATGATCTATGCAACGCAAATTCAAGACCAAGGCGACCAGATATTCATGGGTGTCGTCACGATTCTTTTATTGGCGTTAGCAGTTTTACTCATTATCGTTGGTGTTGTCTTCGTACAACAAGCGATTAGAAAAGTTCCGATCCAATATGCAAAGCGTGTCGTTGGGCAAGGCAATACAGCTGGTGCTCAATCCACACACCTTCACTCAAAGTAAACTCGGCGGGGGTAATTCCAGTCATTTTCGCAATGGCTCTCTTTATTTTCCCACCAACAGTAGCTGGTTTCTTTGCAGATGGTAGTGGCATTGCACAATGGATCGTTGATAACTTTAATTACAACAATCCAATTGGCCTGATCTTTTACGTCGGCCTAATTATCGCATTTACGTATTTCTATACGTTTGTGCAAGTGAATCCCGAAACTATGGCTGAAAACTTGAAAAAACAAGGCGGCTATATACCTGGGGTAAGACCTGGTAAAGCGACTGAGCTTACCATTCGTCGCATCTTGTACCGCCTCACCTTCGTCGGCGCTCTGTTTTTGGCCACAGTATCCATCATTCCGATTTTCTTTACGAGTCAGCTAGGGTTGCCTCAACAAATACAAATCGGGGGTACTGGATTACTCATCGTAGTTGGTGTTGCACTTGACACGATGAAACAAATCGAAGGTCAGCTAATCAAACGGAGTTATAAAGGTTTTATCAAATAAATCATTTGGTAAAGCGATGATAGGAGAGGTAACATCATGAATTTAATTTTAATGGGACTTCCCGGAGCTGGTAAAGGAACACAAGCAGATCGCATTAGTCGAGAGTATGGAATTCCCCATATTTCCACTGGCGATATGTTCCGCGCAGCGATCAAGGAAGAAACCGAGCTAGGCATAAAAGCAAAGAGTTACCTTGATGAGGGAGGACTCGTCCCTGACGATGTAACCATTGGGATTGTAAAAGAACGTCTTGAACAAGATGATTGTAAAAACGGTTTTCTGCTCGATGGTTTCCCGCGTACACCTGTACAGGCGAAAGCATTGGAGGATATGCTCTCTGACATGGGCCGAACGCTAGACTACGTTCTCAACATTGATGTTCCAAAAGAGAAGTTAGTCGAGCGATTAGCTGGACGAAGAGTATCTCCATCCTCAGGCAGAAGCTACCACGTGATCTATAATCCGCCGAAGGTTGACGGTGTTTGTGATGTAGACGGCAGTGAATTGATTCAACGTGACGATGATAAGCCAGAAACGGTGAAAAATCGTCTCGAGGTGAATATTGAGCAGCAACAACCGCTGAAAGATTTTTACGGAGATAAAGGTTACCTTAAAGATATTCAGGGTGACCAGGATATTAACGAGGTTTTCTCTGAAATTGATCAGTTGTTGAAAGGGCTTCGTGCATGATTATCACGAAAACCGAGCGCGAGCTCAACATTATGCGCCTGGCAGGTCAAATCGTTGCTGAGACACATGCTGAACTTAAAAAATACATTCAGCCTGGTGTAACGACGGGTGAATTGGATGGAATTGCCGATTCTTACATTCGTTCACGTGGTGCAGAACCATCATTTAAAGGGTATCATGGATTTACAGGGAGCATTTGCACTTCTGTCAATGAAGAACTCGTTCACGGGATTCCGGGAAAGCGTGTTTTGCAAGATGGAGACATCATCTCCATCGACATTGGTGCTAAAATCCAAGGGTATCACGGGGACTCCGCTTGGACGTATGCAGTAGGGACGATCAGCGAAGAGAACAAAAAACTCTTGGATGTTACCCGGGATGCCTTGTACGAAGGTCTTGCAGAAGCAAAACCGAAAGAAAGGCTCTCCAATATCTCTCATGCAATTCAGACGTACGTTGAGAAGCATGGATTTTCGGTCGTGAGAGAGTATGTGGGTCATGGAGTTGGGCAAAACTTGCATGAAAATCCACAGATTCCGCATTACGGTCCTCCTGGGAAAGGCCCTAGGCTAAAACCCGGAATGGTCCTTGCCATTGAACCGATGATTAATATGCAAGCAAGATACGTTCATACCCTGGATGATAACTGGACAGTGGTCACATCTGATGGAAAGAACTGCGCACATTTTGAACACACCATTGCCATCACGGACACGGGATATGAAATTCTAACCAAGTAGTAAACAAGGTGGTCGTAAATGGAGAACGTACCGGTTTTTCAAATCGGGGAAATTGTTGAAGCGACAAAAGGTAGAGACCACGGTAAAATCTACATTGTCGTCGGCAAGTTCGATGATCACTTTGTTGCTGTTGCCGATGGCGACCAAAGAACGTTCAAAACTGCTAAGAAGAAAAACATCAACCATGTAAGAGCGCTTGGGTTTGCTTCCCGAGAGGTGAAGGAAAGTCTTGAGCAAACAGGTCTTGTGACCAATGCCAAAATCCGCCACGGGTTGATTCAGTATTGTAGGGAGAAACCTGTTATAATAAAGGAAGGAGAGTAATCCATGGCCAAAGATGATGTAATCGAAGTAGAAGGCACAGTGATCGAGCCTTTACCGAACGCAATGTTTCGTGTGGAGTTAGATAACGGACACAAGATTCTTGCGCACGTATCTGGCAAAATCCGAATGCACTTTATTCGAATCTTACCCGGAGATAAAGTTACTGTGGAGTTGTCTCCATATGACCTATCTAGGGGAAGGATTACGTATCGATATAAATAATCGTCACAGTTCTGCAGACGTGGCCTCCCAAAGGATGCCGATCATAAGGAGGGAAAAAGGATGAAAGTCAGACCGTCCGTCAAACCGATCTGTGAACGCTGTAAGGTCATTCGCCGTAAAGGTACGGTTATGGTGATCTGTTCAAATCCGAAGCATAAACAAAAACAAGGATAAAAAACAAGGAGGTGCATGAGTTTGGCACGTATTGCTGGTGTCGATATCCCTCGTGATAAACGTGTAGTGATTTCACTCACTTATGTATACGGGATTGGTAAGAAGACTGCTGAGAAAGTACTCGATGAAGCGAACGTTTCATCAGAAACGCGCGTTCGTGATCTTACTGATGAAGAACTAGGACGCATTCGTACAGTTGTAGGAAACTACAACGTAGAAGGTGATCTTCGCCGTGAGAAGTCATTAAACATCAAGCGTCTTATTGAAATCGGATCTTATCGTGGTATTCGTCATCGTCGCGGGCTTCCTGCTCGTGGTCAGAAGACAAAGAACAACTCACGTACAGTAAAAGGTCCTCGTAAGACGATCGCTAATAAAAAGAAATAAATGATAAAGGAGGTCTATTCAGATGCTAAGCCTAAGACAACAACACGTAAACGTCGCCAACGTAAACAAGTGGATTCAGGAATTGCTCACATCCGCTCAACGTTTAACAATACGATCGTGACCATTTCAGATTTACAAGGAAACGTTCTTTCCTGGGCAAGTGCTGGTAACCTTGGATTTAAAGGTTCCCGTAAATCTACGCCGTTTGCTGCACAAATGGCTGCAGAAAGCGCAGCGAAGTCAGCGATGGAGCACGGCATGAAAACTGTTGAGGTTGCCGTTAAAGGACCTGGTGCCGGACGTGAAGCAGCAATCCGCTCTTTGCAAGCAACAGGCCTTGAAGTGAATGTCATTCGTGACATGACGCCAGTACCTCACAACGGTTGTCGTCCCCCGAAACGTCGGAGAGTTTAACACCATAGAGGTTAAAATAACCGGATTGTGTCAATAATGGTTAGATGTGGCGCCAGAGTTATGGTGAACAGTGTCAATCACTGCCTTTAAGGGAAAAGCGGAAAGACGTGCTGAGCACGCCTTTTCGGATTCCGACGTTTTTAAGGAGGAAATCGAATGATTGAAATCGAAAAGCCAAGCATTGAAACGATCGAAGTCAGCGAGGATGCTAAGTACGGCAAATTCGTTGTGGAGCCTTTGGAACGTGGCTATGGTACGACTTTAGGGAACTCCTTGCGTCGAATCCTATTATCCTCCCTCCCAGGGTCTGCGATTACCAATGTTCAAATTGATAGTGTTCTTCATGAATTCTCAACGGTTGAGGGTGTCGTAGAAGACGTTACAACGATCATTTTGAACTTGAAACAGTTAGCTCTGAACATTCATTCTGACGAAGAGAAAGTGCTTGAAATCGATGCAAACGGAGAAGGTGTCGTAACTGCACGTGATATTAATCATGACAGTGATGTTGATATCTTGAACCCAGACCTTCACATTGCAACGCTTACGAAAGGTGCACAGCTTCATATGCGTATGACAGCTAAGCGCGGGCGTGGCTATGTCCCGGCTGAAGGGAACAATCATGAAGACTTGCCGATTGGTGTTCTTCCGATTGACTCCATCTTTACACCGGTCTCTCGCGTAAACTACCAAGTGGAGAATACGCGTGTGGGTCAGATTACAAACTACGACAAACTAACGCTTGATGTTTGGACAGATGGCAGCATCCGTCCGGAAGAAGCGGTATCTCTTGGCGCTAAGATTATGAACGAGCACCTAAACATCTTCATTGGCTTGACCGATCAAGCTCAGAATGCGGAGATTATGGTGGAAAAAGAGGAAGACCAGAAAGAGAAAGTGCTGGAGATGACAATTGAAGAACTGGACTTATCTGTCCGTTCGTACAACTGTTTAAAACGCGCCGGCATTAATACGGTTCAAGAACTTACTCAGAAGTCTGAAGAAGACATGATGAAAGTGCGCAACCTTGGCCGTAAATCACTTGAAGAAGTACAAGAAAAGCTTGGAGAATTAAGTCTCGGGCTAAGAAATGAAGAGTAAGTTTCTCATTAGAAGACGGCTGATCGGTCTTCTTTCTAATGTGTAACAACAAAGAATACAGGCTCATGATGAAGGAGGGGAACGAAAATGGCATACGCAAAGCTAGGACGTGACAGTTCTGCGCGTAAGGCACTTTTCCGCGATCTTGCAACTGATTTGCTCATCAACGAAAAGATTGTGACGACAGAAGCGAAAGCAAAAGCTTTACGCCCACTCGTCGAGAAAGTGATTACGCTCGGAAAACGCGGCGACCTTCACGCTCGTCGTCAAGCGGCATCTTTCATTCGCAATGAGAACGTAACGGAGGATGCAGACAGCGAAACTGCAGTTCAGAAATTGTTCAGTGACATTGGTCCACGTTATGAAGATCGCCAAGGTGGTTACACGCGCATCGTTAAGATGGAGCCACGTAAAGGTGACGGTGCACCGATGGCTGTCATCGAACTCGTATAATTTCTCACTTAGGCAGGACGATCTCACACGTCACTGCCTTTTTCTTATACTAGCAACCAGATTGGGGGAAGCTCCTGTGCAGAAAACCATTATTGATTGTCGTGATCTTTATTTTACATATGAAGAAGAACAAGACTGGATCTTAAACAATCTTTCGTTTCAAGCTTATCGTGGTGAATGGATAGCGATACTCGGAACGAACGGTTCGGGGAAATCAACGCTTGCCCGAATGCTAAATGCACTGCTTATCCCCACATCAGGAACTACAGAGGTTGATGGGCTTCGAACAGATGAAGAAGATCATATTTGGGAAATACGCCAAAAAGCTGGGATGGTTTTTCAAAACCCTGACCACCAATTTGTCGCAGCGACCGTTCGCGACGATATTGCTTTTGGACTGGAGAATGCAGGTATCAGTCGTGAGCAGATGATTGAGCGTATTCAAGCGGCGAGTGAGCAGGTCGCGATTGATGATCATCTTGATGCCGAACCTCATCGTCTTTCAGGAGGTCAAAAGCAGCGAGCTGCTATAGCGGGCATTCTTGCTTTACGCCCAGACATCATGATCTTTGATGAATCAACATCCATGCTCGATCCCGAAGGTCGCAAAGAAGTGATGAAGACAATGAACGAATTGCACGAACGTGGATTCACGCTCATTATGATCACTCATGACTTGCAAGAAGCAATGCAAGCCGACCGTGTTGTGTTTATGGAAAAAGGAACAATTGTAAAAGATATGTCAACGGAAGCATTCTTTCAAGATCCAGCGTTCTTAATGGATCGTAATTTTCACTTGCCGTACTTTCTTGAAGTACAAGCATACTTAAATGACAACAAACAACAAGCGTATATGCTAGATGAGGATGAGTGGGTGAAGATGCTGTGCAAATTACATTCAACAACGTAAGTTATACATATATGCCTGGCTCCCCATTTGAAAAAAAAGCATTGGAAGATGTGAATCTAACGATTCGTTCAGGCAACTTCACGACGATTGTTGGCAGTACTGGTTCAGGTAAATCAACACTCATGCAACACGTTAACGGTCTGCTTCTTCCTACTGAAGGAGAAGTTACCGTCGGAAATACAAGCTTCCATCGAAAAACGAAACGAAAGTTCGTTAAGCCTCTCCGGCGGAAAGTCGGTATGGTCTTTCAATATCCAGAACATCAACTGTTTGGCTCAACGGTAGAGGAAGATATTCTATTTGGTCCAATTCAGCATGGGATGGACGCGGACGAAGTGAGCAAAAGAATTCCTGAGTTGCTCGACCTAGTCGGATTACCACAAGATGTACGTGACGGTTCCCCGTTTCAATTAAGTGGGGGGCAAATGCGTAGAGTTGCCATTGCAGGTGTTCTTGCTACTCGCCCAGAAGTGTTGATTCTTGATGAACCGGCGGCGGGCTTAGATCCTGCCGGGCACCGAGCACTATTGGATTTGTTTCAATCATGGCATAAAGAAAACGGACTGACGACCGTACTTGTAACTCATGATATGGAAGATGCATTTCGATATGCTGATGAGGTCGTCGTGATGGGTGACGGTCGCCCAGTTTTGCAAGGGGAACCAGAGCAGGTGTTTCAAGATTCGGACCGCCTGCAAAGCCTAGGGCTTGCAGTTCCCGCTGCTGTCCGAATTAGAGAGAAGCTTAACCGATGTGGCCTATCAATTGACGAATCATTTTTAAGTGCTAAACAAATGGCAACGGCCATTCGCAATGAAGGGGGCAAGTAATATGCTCCAAAACATTGTGATTGGACAATACATTCCGGTGAAATCACCGTTGCACCGCTTGGACTCTAGATCGAAGATCTTAGCGCTACTTCTCATGGCAGTCATCGTATTTTTTGCCAATGATGCGGTAACAAACAGTATGCTAGTCGGTGCAATTGTTATATTTGTTTTATTATCACGTGTACCGCTTAAGTTTTTCTTAAAAGGCATGTTGCCGATCTTTATATTAATTTTCTTCACGTTTTTTTTGCATGCGTTTTTTACAAATGAAGGAGAAGTGTTATTTACGTTTCTTGGATGGTCCATTTATTCTGGCGGACTCGTTCAAGGTTTTTATATCGCCGTTCGAATTGGATCACTTGTCATTATTGCATCATTACTTACGTTAACGACATCGCCAATTGACTTAACCGACGGTTTTGAAGCGTACCTTCGACCTTTCAAAAAAATCGGGGTACCATCTCATGAAATTGCGTTAATGATGGCCATAAGCATTCGCCTCATACCGACGCTCTTACTTGAAGCTGACCGTATCTTAAAGGCACAGTCCGCCAGAGGGGCAGACTTCACTGAAGGTTCACTCAAGACGCGATTGAATACGATGACTGCATTTATCATTCCGCTATTTGTACGATCGTTTAAACGAGCCGAGGACATGGCAACAGCAATGGATGCAAGAGGATACCGAGGCGGTGAAGGCAGAACAAAGTTGCGTGTGTTGAAGTGGAAGCTACGAGACACCATCGCCATCATCATCGTAATTACGCTAGGTGTCCTGTTATGGATGGCACGATCATAGAATCAAGAGGTGAAAAAAGATGCCTAGATTAAAAGCGGTTTTGGCGTACGATGGAACTCATTTTTCTGGATGGCAAGTGCAACCAGAAAAGCGTACGGTGCAAGGAGAGATTGGCCGAGCACTCGGCACTTTGCACCGGATGGCACATGCTGAAAACGTTACCGCGTCAGGCAGAACGGACAGCGGTGTGCATGCCGTCGGACAAGTTGTCCACTTTGATTCACAACTAGCCATCCCTGAGGAGAGGTGGCCAAAAGCAATTATGTCACTCTTACCTGATGATATTCTCATCCAGCGTGTGGAAGTCGTTCGAGATGATTTTCATGCAAGATACGATGCTGTGGAAAAAGAGTATCGCTATTACGTGCAAATCGGTAAAAACCGTGATGTTTTCCAGCGCAACTACACCCATCACGTGTATACGGATCATTTAGACAGTGAAGCGATGAACAAAGCATTGGAGAAACTGGTCGGTAAATATGACTTTTCATCCTTTTGTGCAAGCAATACGAGCGTCGTTGATAAAGTCCGGACACTGAAGCTCGCACAAGTACAACCATTCGCTGAGCATACGTTGATGTTTCGCTTTCGCGGAGAGGGGTTTCTCTACAATATGGTGAGAATTATTGTAGGAACTGTACTGGAAGTCGGACAGGGGCGTCGCACTGTAGAAGAGATCACAACCATTCGTGATGGGAAAGATCGCAGGCTTGCAGGAAAAACAGCACCTGCACAAGGATTGTACTTATGGGAAGTGGCGTATCGTGGTGAATAAGCGGGCTGAGCGCGCGGATGAGAAACCGATTCCGAAAAGCCGTGTACGAGGAAAATTACAGAAGATCATGACCTCATCGAAAAGCGCTCCCTACAGGCAATAGACGAACATTTTTTTCGTGATAATAATTGACTTTTTCCTCTGGATATTATACGATGTTAGTTGGCATTTCAAACTCCACTGCCCCGGAGAATGAAATATACGAGAACAAAAACGATTGCTAAATAAATGAATGATCATGAACGAGGAGGTTCCATCATGCGTACAACTTTTATGGCTAAAGCAGAAGAAATTGAACGTAAATGGTATGTGATTGACGCAGCAGGTCAAACGCTCGGACGTTTGGCTAGTGAAGTAGCGACAATCCTACGTGGAAAGAATAAACCAGAGTTCACACCACACGTTGACACAGGTGATCACGTGATTATCATCAACGCTGAGAAGATCGAACTTACTGGAAACAAGTGGAATGACAAGGTTTACTATCGTCACAGCGGTTACCGCGGTGGGCTTAAAGAAACACGCGCGATCGACATGCGCAAGAACAAGCCTGAGAAAATGATCGAACTTGCGGTTCACGGCATGCTTCCAAAGAATGCTCTCGGTCGTCAAACGATCAAGAAGCTTCACGTATATGCAGGTTCTGAACACAAGCACGCAGCACAAAAACCAGAAGCTTACGAGCTACGCGGATAATTAGAGGAGGGTTTGAATTGGCAGCTTTGCAATATTACGGTACAGGCCGTCGTAAGAACTCGACTGCACGTGTGTTCGTCACACCAGGCAGCGGGAAAGTAATGATTAACAAGCGTGATATGGATGAGTACTTCAACTACGAAACGTTGAAGATGGTTGTCCGCGCGCCATTCGTTGAAACAGGAACAGAAGGACAATACGACATTAAGGTAAACGTTCATGGCGGAGGATACACAGGCCAAGCAGGCGCAATCCAGCTCGGCGTATCCCGTGCACTTCTTGACGTTGATCCTGAATATCGTAAAGTTCTTAAAGAAAAAGGATTCCTTACTCGTGACCCGAGAATGAAAGAGCGTAAGAAATACGGTCTTAAGTCTGCACGTCGTGCACCACAATTCTCGAAGCGTTAAGCAGTCTTTTATACAACAACGTTTATGCCCTCTTTGCATATTAAAGCAAAGAGGGTTTTTATATTGGAATCGTAAGTAACGTCCATAGAGACGGGTTTGTCCAGTTGATTGGGAGAACTGAATAAAGGATGAGAGACAGACGAAGTCAAGATGACGTATCCGCCAGTCAGATAGCTTATGCTCTGATATGTGATATAATAACAGAAAATGATCGATGAGGATGGTATTTGATATGGGGAATGTTCAATCTGTTCATGAATTGATGCGGTACATTTCGAAAATGAACCGTGAAAATTCTGTTTGCCAATTTTAAATCCCTGGGAAAGGGACGTTTACACTCGTTCTTCAAGAAGAAGATGACAAAGAGCCTTCCATCCAGATGACGCTTCTGCTAACCCTGCACTTGATCAAATGATGAAAGAAAGCAAAAAACAATACGAGAAAGATTTAGGGCATTCCACAAAAGGTCTCTTAGATTCGCTGTCTTCTGAGGACTATATTCATGACGAGTCTTAGCGTTATATGGCCTCCAGTCGTAAAACAGAAACTTTTACAATATAAAAGTGATTATTTTACACCAGAAGAAACGTTAGATTATCGCTCAGATCATTCTTGAAATCGATGATATACTTCAAAATCCGATTATTGGTCAAACCTATACAGAAGAATTTGGTCCATATGAATGAATATCACGTATGGTCGTAAAAAATTTAGAGTGTACTTTGAACGGGTGGATGACGATATTGTTATTCTTGCCATTTTATTTCCTGGTGAAGATAAATCATTCCTTTAAAAGCCGATCGCTTTTGCTCTCGGCTTTTTTTGGGGTGTGCCCGGCATGTGCATGGGCTCTAGGGTTGAAGTCCTGAACACCTAAAAAAGAAAAACGTATTCGTGTTTAGGTACATTCCTTTATTTGTCAACGGGAGATAATTTTGATAGTATTACTTTCGCAGGTGTGCTCATTTTGTGAGTATAGTTTAGCCCCTTGAAACCCTAGCAAAAATTGGTTAAGACGTTCATATCTTATAATCAGTTAATGTTTTTTAGGAAATGGAGGAAAAAGAATGACGAAATTTTCGTGGTCAAAATTAATGTCTTTCACAATGTTGATCACTGTATTGGCTTTGGCAGCATGTGGCAATGGAGATACTTCAGACGAAGAACCAACGGATGACTCGGATGCTGAAACAGAAGAAAGTGTTGACGAGGGCGCTGATGAAAGTACAGATACAAGTGCAGAATCTGAACCAAAAGTTACTGAGTTTGAACCCGCATTTCCAGAACAAACAAGAGCACCTGAAGTAGAGACTGAAGCAGAACTTGATGTGGAAGTTGTTGCTGAGGGTCTTGATGTGTCTTGGGGTATGGAAGAGTTTGATACAAACCGCTTATTGGTTACGCAAAGAGATTCAGCAGAGCTTCTTATTGTAAATCTTGAAGATGGCTCTGTTTCAGATGCAATTGAAGGTACACCAGAAGTAAATAACGAAGGTCAAGGTGGTTTACTTGATGTGACCATTGCACCTGATTTTGACGAATCAAGATTAGTATTTATGACGTTTGCTCAAGATCTTGAAGACGGTACGGTAACGGCAGTCGGTAAAGGTGTTTTATCAGAAGATGAAGACTCACTTGAAGATTTTGAAGTCATCTTCCAAGCGGAACCAGCTTATGATGGTGACTTACACTATGGTGGACGTATTATCTTTGATGATGAAGACAACTTATTCTTAACAACGGGTGAGCGGTCAGATGATCCAATTCGCGAACGTGCACAAGACTTAGATGCTTACTTAGGTAAAGTCATTCACATCACACAAGATGGAGAAGCAGTAGACACGAATCCATTTATCGAAGATGAAGACGCACTAGATGGTATTTACAGCTACGGTCACCGTAATATTCAAGGTGTGGACTTCCACCCTGAAACCGAAGACTTATGGATTGTTGAATTCGGTCCACAAGCTGGGGATGAACTGAATATTATTGAACCGGGTGCTAACTATGGATGGCCAGTTGTTTCCTATGGGATTGAGTACACGGGCGAATTAATTAATGATGGAATTTCTGAACACGAAGCGCAAGGCTTTGTTGAACCCGTATATTATTGGGATCCAACAAGTGCACCAAGTGGTATGTCATTCTATGATAACGACGCCATTCCTGAATGGGAGAACGACTTGTTCATCGGTGGTTTAGCCCCGAACTATATCGTGCGTGTCGTTATTGAAGATGACCTCGTCGTTGGAGAAGAACGCCTGCTAACTGAAGAAGGCGAACGTTTCCGTGATATTCTTGTAACGGATGACGGCGCCTTATTGCAAGTACTGATGGCGGTTCGATCTATAAGGTTGCTGCAGCAGGTGAAGGCACAGAAGAAGACGATGTTGATACTGATGAAGACGACGCTGAATAATTTATTATTCTTTACAAGCATCTAACTTAAGGTGCTTAACAATAGTTAAAAAGCAGGCGTTCATGGAAGTACATGAACGCCTGCTTCTTTTTGGGCTCTACACTAAATGTTGGGTTGAAAAACAACTGAGGAAAATAAAATACGCAGGCTCTTTTGTCTTCTATACTTGAATTTGCGGAAACAAGTCATAGACAAGGAGCCACGTATCCATGCATTTCTAAGGTTTTTAAGGTGCCGAGCTTTAAATCGGGTTATGCCGATTTAATTTGCTTAAGGCCGATTGGATTGCAATTTATCATTAGGAAATTGAATGCTCGGGCCGTCATGCACGTGCAATTGATACGCATCTGATCCTTGCTGAATGTTATAAGCAAGCTCAATCGAAGTTTGTTCACCGGCATTTAGCTGCTGTTCTTGAACGTTAACGATTTGCATATCATCTGGCGCATCTTGAAGTTGTTCAATGAATGGTGATATAGGGAACGGCTCGACCGTTGTTTCTATCTCAAACCGTTCGTAAAAGCGTTGGTCGATGTGGACGGAATCGGTCGCTTCAATTTCAACGGTTACATAAAGCAGCATTGAATCGGCACTCAACGTTAAAGCTTCTTTGTTTTCCTCTTCAGTTACCCCTGTTACGTGCGTAATGTTTGCAGTAAAATCATTTCCTTCATATGAACTTTCAACTGCCTCATTAAGTGTGGAAGAAGAGCAAGCGGTTAACATAGCCAAGACAATCATTACAACAATGGATTTCATCAACGTCACTTCCTCATCTCCTTTTTTACTAGGGTAACAGGAAAAGGTATACTATGAGAAGATGGGGAAGGGGAGTTCAAATGCTTGTATCTTTGTTATTAGGGATCGCTACGGTTAGCGTGCTCGCACTCGTTGCATGGATGTCAGCAAATGTAAACATCCTTTTGAACGGGGCAGGCATTGTCATTATTGTGTCTTTAGTAGTTGGTGGGTTTGTTGTTGGGATTACGAAAAGAAGCGCGTTGACTAGTGAGAATTTTGAGACGAATATAGAAAGGGCAAACCGACACCGCTGGGCGATTTATTTCCTGCTTTTTAGTAGTCCGTCTGTCGTCGTGTTAATCGGTCTTTTTACCATGTACTGGATATGAGGTGTAACGTTGACACAAACAAAAGATATGACTGTCAAAAAAATCATTAATGAGTGGGATCCGCAATTGTTGCTTCTTGGCGGCGCGCCTCTGGACGAATATGAAGTGGAAATTAAACAAATCATCGATCAACTGGAAAAGACGTCCGATGCGAATCACTTGGCGAATCGGATAAAACAAATATTAGATGAGTCGTTTTCAGATGACCATGATTGGAACGCTTGCGTTCGTGTAGCCCATATCATCTGGCAGGAACTGAGTAGCAACCATTAGTATTTGCATGTTGCTGCGAATCATACTGTCAAATGTTTCTCGTGGAACATTCGGCAATTCCCAGTCATGAATCCAGCGAGTCGCCCCATACTATGGAGTGAGGGGGGCTGGAATTGGGAGCTGTTGTTTCTTTTCAAGAGGAGAAGCGGGCAAGAGACTGGGAGACGGAGAAATCATTGCTTCATACCCTCAGCATGGAAGATATGGTTGCTGCAACTGAGAAATACCTCGTTCCGATTAGCCGAACCTTTCGATTTCGCCATTCATTCCTTGAAGAAGTGTGTATGGATCTCGCCATTGAAACATTTCTGTATTCAGGAAAGCGTGGTATGACTGAGGCTCGACTAGGAAAAGCAGTGCCTCATGAAGACGATCACTTGCAAAACCGTATGATGGAATTGAACTTGTTCATTTCTGACTGGATTCAAGATAAGACGGTTGAATCCGAAAAAGTGGCGCACGGTGCAGCCAGCTATGTGAAGCATTGGTGGGATTTGGGCTTTGATACGGGGAAAAAGCATGCAAAAGCAAGACGTTAACGGGCAAGACGGGCATATGCTCGTCTTGTTTTTCATATGATGAACTAAACTCCCAAAAGGGGCTGTTCATCATGACGAAACGAATGTTCATCGGCACTCCTCTAGCGATCATTTTTTCAGGTTTAGCGGTTTATGCTATCTTCTCCATGTTTTCCTCAGAAAATACAGCAGGGCTTGAGATGCCTTTAAGCGGACAAATCATTGTGATCGACCCAGGGCACGGAGGCGTGGATGGGGGATCTAGTGCTAGTGACGGTACGCAAGAAAAAGAAATTGCCTTGGCTATTTCCTTAAAATTAAGGGACTATTTGCAAGCATCAGGAGCACTTGTGCTCATGACGCGCGAGGATGATAGTGATTTGGCTGCGAGTGATACACAGGGGTATTCAAACCGGAAAACAGAAGATTTAAAAAACCGGCTTGCGCTTATTAATGAAACGAATAGTGATTATTATATAAGCTTACATTTAAACGCCATTCCTTCACCGAGGTGGCGTGGGGCACAGACGTTCTATAATCGCACGTTTGAAGACAGCAAAAACATGGCCGAGAGTGTTCAAAGCGAAATGATTCGGCAGTTGGAGAACACAAACCGGACCGCTTTAGCCATCAATGGCAAATACATTGTTGATCAAGCCAAAATTCCAGGTGTTCTCGTTGAAGTCGGGTTTTTATCGAATCCAGATGAAGCGGCTGACCTTCAATCCGAAGAATACCAAGACAAAATTGCCGCATCGATCTATCAAGGAATGCTTCGGTACAAAGTTCCAGAAATGGCGAAGGAGAATGAGGCAGAACAGTAAAACCTAGCCTTTAGGTGTGATATAATAAATGCAGTCACACTAAAGGAAGGTGTAAAACGTTGTTAAATGAGAAAGAAATTATTGAAGTACTTAAACCTATAAAAGATCCGGATTTGAATAAAAGTATTCTTGAGACCGAAGGCATTCGGGAAATTAAGATCAAAGATGAGAACGTTAGTCTAAAGATCGCGCTCGCAAAAACCGGTACGAGCGGTCAGATGAAATTGCAACAAAACATTGTTGCTGCTGTTAAGGAGCTAGGGGCAAATAGCGTCGGACTTCGTTTTGAGCAGTTAACAGAGGAAGAAGTCAGCAAGCACATCGATCCTGAAGAGGAAGCGAAAAAACTCGGCTTGCTAGACCCAAATAACAAAGTGAATTTCATTGCTGTCGCTAGCGGTAAGGGCGGCGTAGGAAAGTCCACGGTTTCCGTCAATCTAGCCGTTTCCCTCGCCCGGGAAGGTAAGAAAGTTGGCATTATTGATGCAGACATTTACGGTTTTAGTGTTCCGGACATGATGGGCATTGAAAAGCGTCCAACGGTTGAAGGTGAGAAGATTCACCCAGTTGAGCGTTACGGTGTTAAAGTTATCTCCATGGGCTTCTTCGTTGAAGACAATGCCCCCGTCATCTGGCGTGGCCCAATGCTCGGGAAGATGTTAACGAACTTCTTCAAGGAAGTGACGTGGGGAGATCTCGACTACCTCATCTTGGACTTGCCACCAGGTACAGGTGACGTTGCTTTGGACGTTCATACGATGCTGCCAGAGTCAGATGAGATTATCGTTACAACTCCGCATGCAACAGCGGCGTTTGTTGCGGCTCGTGCTGGATCTATGGCGATTAAGAGTAACCACCGCATTCTCGGTATTGTTGAGAATATGGCTTACTTTGAAAGTCAAAAGACTGGAGAGCGGGAGTACGTATTCGGTCAAGGTGGCGGTGAGCGTTTGAGTGAAGAGTTAAAAGCGGACCTTCTTGGCCAAATTCCACTTGGGCAACCCGATATTGACCATGAAGATTTTGCACCTTCTGTATACGCAAAAGAGCACCCAATCGGTCAAATTTATAGTGAACTTGCCCGAAACGTCATTCGTAAAAAAGAATCGTAAAACGACCGAAGAGTAAAGTGAGCGTTCACTTTACTCTTCTTCGCTTCCAGACGATTCGCTTTCTTCTTCCTCTCCCTCACTGCTTTCCTCACTATCACTGGCATTGTCTGCTTGTTGCAACTGTGATTGAAGACGAGGGTTTTGTAATGCTTCGGCAATGACGGTCATCATTTGTTCGCGATACGCTTTGCTTTTCATTAATTCAAGTGTTGCTTGCTCCATTTCCGGATCATGCATCACATCCATCATCATCGTTTGGTAATCGGGATCTTTCATGAGGCGTTTTAAGATCTCTTCATTTTTTGATTGCATGCTATCGGCAATTTTTAAGCTAAAATCAGGGTCTTCCATGAGTTGGGCCCAATACTCTTTTCCTTCGTTTGATACGAGGGTGTCGTGAATTGTATCTTGAATAAATGATTGCTCCATGATTAATGAGGATTGAAACTCCTCTTCACTTAACACTTCGCGCAACGCTTCTTTACCTTCTTCTGTCTTAATGACGTCACTAACCATCCGTTTTGTTTCATCATAATCGGCCTGGGCTTCTCCTTGAAAAGCGGCACACCCCGTTAAAATAATGATAGATGTTAATAAAGCCAAGAGGCGTCCATATGGAACCATGGATTGTAAGCCCCCTTTCGTTTTTTCTTACTATGATTCAAACCGTGACAAAATATGCAACCCTTTAAACGTCAGCTAGCTTTTTCGCACAGTGATTGGTAAAATGTAACCTGTGTGATTTTGGTCTTAAGGGATGATCTTGTGAATACTAGAAAAGTTGTCTATCTATTTTTCACGACGATGTTTATCGGAGCGGCAGGTGGTGCGGTTGTCGGTGTTCCATTAACATGGGATGTGTTCCAAGAAGAAGGGTTTTGGAACTTTTTCTGGGGTGTCGTCTGGATGCTTGGAATTGGTGCAGCGGTGAGTATTGTCGCACAAATGGGGTATTTTGCTTACCTCGTCTTGCATCGATTTGCATTATCGTTGTTTAAAACGCGAAAACTTTGGAATCTTATTCAAATACTGTTGATTGCTTTTGTGTATTTTGATCTTGTGTATTTACGATATATTGCATACGCAGAACCTGGGGAACATTGGACAGGCTATTTGATTACACCGACGCTTCTGTTAATTTATGCGGTAATTATTGCCTATTGGAAGATGAAAGAGACGAACTGGACGGCGTTTGTCCCCGCGGTATTCTTTATGTTTGTCATTACAACGATCGAATGGGTGCCAGCTTTAACAGTACAAGTGGTTAATGATAGTGTGTGGCTGTGGATCTACTTAGCGCCACTAATTGCAGCGAACACGTATCAACTCATTGCGCTGCACAGCTACAACGCCAAGATAAATAATTAAGTACAGGCTGAGAGGCCTGTACTTTTGTGTATAGATAGAAAGGACGTCGATATGGTGAAGCACGTGGATGTATTAGGAGTGGGTATTGGCCCATTTAATTTAAGCTTGGCAGCATTACTGGAAGAAGGCACAGAACTCAACGCTGTATTCTTTGATGAGAATAATCATTTTGAATGGCATCCGGGGATGTTAATTGACCGAACAGATCTTCAAATTTCTTTTATTGCGGATCTTGTGACGCTGGCCAATCCTCGCAGTGAATACACGTTTCTAAATTATTTACATGAACATGAGCGCATGTTCCCGTTTTACTTCTTTAAGGAATGGAATGTGCCGAGGAAAGAGTACAATGCATATTGCCAATGGGTAGCGAAGAAAGTGAGCAGCTTGGCGTTTGGAAAGCGGGTAGTTGACGTACGAAATGAAGGGACGTTTTATCGTTGCATGATTGAAGATGTGAAAACGAAAAGCCAGACAGTGGTGACCGCAAATCATGTTGTTGTTGGGACGGGAAGCACACCGATGTTCCCACCAGCAATGGAAGAGAATCGAGCGCATCAAGTGGTTCATTCTAGCGAATATACGTTTCATGCCGAAGAAATCAAACGCGGGGATCGGCTGACTGTTGTTGGTTCGGGCCAGAGTGCAGCAGAGATCTTCTATGATTTGCTGGAAAACCAAATTCGTTTTGGTTACTCGTTAACGTGGCTCACACGCTCACCTGGTTTCTTTCAATTAGAAGAAAGTAAGTTAGGTCAAGAACAGTTTACGCCTGACTATGTTGACCATTTTCATCGGTTGTCTTTTGACGAAAGGCAAAATGTGCTCGGTTCCCTTACTAGCTTACGCAATGGTGTTGAAGGAAAAACATTAAAATCGATCTATGAACTGCTGTATCACAGAACAGCGGAAGGAGAGATCCGGTGAGTATCCAGCCAAGTGTAGAAGTGAATGGACTCTCGGACTCCGATCATTCAAATCACGAGTTGCAGTGCAAGCAATGGCAAGAGGATCGAAACTTCGAGCTTGATTCTGATTGGACGGTACTTGCCACAGGGTATCAACCACAAGTGCCTGATTTTATTGAGCGGATGACAGATGACCTCGTTTGGGAGGGGGAAGGGTTGCCTAAAGTTGAGCGGGACTACCGTTTATCTTTCATGGATAAAAGGGAGCACCTAGTATTTATGCTCACGAACCTTGAACACTCCCACGGCACGAGTGCGACGAACTTGGCTTTATCTGTAACACGCAACATCGAAATCATTAACAGTATGACGAAGAACCACCCATATAAGTTGAAACGAAGTCATCCGTTTCAACAATTTTAAAAGCCGAGCGCCCTGTGATGAGGCGCTCGGCTTTTCATCTATCTATAATGCCTCGTATTCAGCTTCGGCTTCGCTAATGAGCATCTGAAGTGAAACCAACTCATAGTGGTCATCTCGCAAATGATCAATAACGAGCGGGAGTGCTTCCACCGTTTGTTTTGCTGAATCTGACGCATCTAACATAATGACGTCACCTGGGGAAAGTTCGTCGCTAATGTTCGTGACGATCTCATCAATTCCCGGGTTTTGCCAATCGGCTCCGTCAGTGGCCCAATGAATCACTGAATACCCCATATTATCTGCAGCATCTAACACTTCTTGATTAAAGATCCCTGCTGGAGGGCGAAAAAAAATCGGAGATGCATCAGTAGCTTCTGAAATGACATCATGACTTTGCATCATGTCTCTTCGAATATCTTCAGGTTCTTGGTCTGGGTATGGTTTGAAGTAGTAACCATAGTTGCCCACCTCATGACCTTCCTCAACCATGCGTTGTAATAACTCAACGTGACGTTCAGACCAAACACCAGAGACGAAAAACGTTGCGGTAACGTCTTTTTCCTGTAAGATATCCAAGATCGGCTCCACGTTTTCTTCTCCCCAGCTTACATTAAACGTGAGGCTAGCGATCGTTTCCTCAATATCGGCACTTGAGAAAGCACCCGCATCATTGTCCCCTGAAAACACCGCCAAAAAAGGTCTGTCCATTAATAGAATACAAGCGGTACAAAAAGCAATAACAGCAATAAATACATATTTTTTACCACTACGTCGATTGATTACCCAAAACTGTGACATGACTCCCTCCCATTATTGCCGACGTCTTGCTGGTTATGTATATGCGCAAACGGACAAGATATAACTGAAAAAGGAGGACAAATGATGATTGGTTTACTCATTAATGAAAAAGAAGAAATTGAGCTAAGGGATCTGCTGTACTATGAATGGCAATTACTCGAAAGGCGCATACAATCAGAGGATGTGAGTGGTTTGTCACTGAGGCAGTAGAAGAAAAGCGCGACGTGATTCGAGCGTTATACAAGCGTATGGAGAGAAAAGAAATGATTCGAACGTACATGAATTAAAAAATTTAAAAGGAATTTACTAGAAATGGTTGCATATTATTTAGGTTATTGGTATATTATAAATCCGCCACAACGACGGTGATAACAACTGAAAAAAAGTTATTGACAGTCAAAGTGCTCAGGTGATAAGATATATCTTGTGCTTGAGAACAACAGTTCGCACCGAGAAAACTTTTTAAAAAAGTTATTGACGCGAAACGCTGGTTGTGGTAAATTAATAAAGTCGCCAAAACAGCGACAGCGCAAATA
>NZ_BAWZ01000023.1:0-66642 GCF_000698105.1 Geomicrobium sp. JCM 19037
GGTGCTGGGTGCCATTTTGCGCTTTTGACCAATTTTAGCTCCAATTTCACCAAACTCCTTCGCAGTTTGTTCCAACTTGCGCCCAGATTCAATGCCTAGAAGCAAGAAACCTGTCGGCCCCAGCGGGGCCGAAGCCAAACCGCACGCGGTTCGGCGCGAACCGCGCCCGCGTCTTTTAGGTACTTCGGGGCAGAGATTGTACACGTGACCCGGTAATCTGTTCCCTAGTTTATGAGAATATATCGCTTTTGCTGCGGTCCCCCCAACTGGAGCACAGTTTTCACTTTCCCAAGCTTACCATTGGGTCTTGAAGAAATTCTTTCGTTCAACTTATCTAGTAAACGTCGGCTTGAAACTAGCGCTACTCATTTCATCTGTCTTTACCGTGTAATTTACAAATATCAATAATTTCACGTACTGTATTGAGTTGCAATTTAAGTGAGATAATCCATTGAAACTCATCATATGGATAAGCAAAGGAGGTTTGGCAATGCTCAAGATTACAGACCTACAATCCAAAGAAGTTGTTAACGTCCAAACAGGGAAACGTCTCGGTATGCTTGGAGATGTAGATATTAACTTGTCAACAGGAATGATTGAATCGTTAATTATTAGCAATTCCGGTCGCATGCTCGGAATGTTTGGCAAAGATGATGAAATGGTGATTCCTTGGAATCAAATCGCAAAAATCGGGACTGATGTAATACTCGTTTATGTTTACGGGCAGGACGCGTGACCCGAGTTTTTGAATATCATGACGATTACTACCGTACAGTAGGGGAAATGTGCTAAAATATAGAGGAGAATATGAAAAGGAAGGCGAATTATGTCCAAAGAACCTTTCGTATTAGATGATACAAATGAATTTTTTACACTTCCATCTCCTCCAGGAGATGCGAAAGCTGGATTTTCGACGCGAAAACAAGGGGTAAGTTCAGCACCCTATAACTCATTAAATCTCGGTCTTCACGTTAGTGACCGTAACGAAGACGTCTTGGAGAATCGGTCACGATTTGCAGCCAGCATCGGTCGTGACGAACAATCATTTGTATTTGCTGAGCAAGTACATGGCAACGACGTGCAACGGGTCGGTTCCCTCGACCGAGGGGCAGGCAGCGAAACGTTGGCAACGGCAATTGCGGGGGCAGATGGGTTTTATACGACTGATCCGACGGTCACCCTCATGAGTCTTTACGCAGACTGTGTTCCCCTTTTCTTTATTGGAGAGGAAGGGAAGATTGTCGGTTTAGCTCATGCGGGATGGAAGGGTACGGTAGGTCAGATCGGCTCAAACATGCTCGGAGCTTGGAAAGAAGAAGGTGTGGATCTGCAAACGGTGCATGCTTACATCGGTCCGTCGATCGGACAAGCAAATTATGAAGTGAACGATACGATTATTACGAGTGTGGATGCTTGTTTGCCTCATTCGGTACGACGACCTTACTACCCGACAAACCCGGGTAAGTATCAATTGGATCTAAAAGAGACGAACAGAGTGTTGCTCCAAAGTGCCGGAGTGCAGAGGCCAATCTCCATGTGAGTACGTATTGTACATACAAAGAAGCAGATTGGTTTTATTCACATCGACGAGACGGAGCGAAGACTGGGAGAATGGCAGCATTTATCGGATTGAACTGTGGGAGTGTTACTGACCAATGAGCGTGAAAGAAAATGTAGAGCTCGTGGAAGAGCGGATCACGAATGCTCGTGAGCGTGGCGGTTTTGGACAAGCGGTTACAACCGTTGCTGTTACGAAGTACGTATCAACAAATACGGCACAACAAGCGCTGGACTTTGGCATTCGTCATCTTGGAGAAAGCCGAACTGAAGGCTTGGTTGAAAAGCAAGATGCCCTTCAAGGTCGTGAAGCAAGCTGGCACTTTATCGGTCAACTTCAAAGCCGCAAAGTGAAAGATGTCGTCAACCGGATTGACTATTTGCATTCATTGGACCGACGCTCGTTAGCGAAAGAGATTCAAAAGCGTTATACGAAGGACGAATCTCTTCGTTGCTTTGTGCAAGTGAATGTCTCAGGCGAAGCGTCGAAGTCAGGCCTTCATCCCGAAGAGGCAATTTCTTTTGTTGAATCGTTAGCTGAGTTTGACAAGATTGAAGTTGTCGGTTTGATGACGATGGCACCGTACACGGATGATCCTGAACAAACGAGGCCGTATTTCAAGCAGTTGAAAGAACTGCAGTCGACGGTTCAGAGCCACAAATGGCAGCACGCGCCGTGCACAGAATTGTCGATGGGCATGTCCAATGATTTTGAACTAGCGATTGAAGAAGGAGCAACATACATTCGACTCGGATCAACACTCGTCGGCGATGAACGAAACGAATCGTAAAGGGGGCGTTCGCATGAGTATGAAGTCAAGATTCAAACGCTTTTTCGATGTGGATGAAGATTATATTGAAGAAGAAATTGAAGTTCCACATACCGAAGATTCGAATTCGTCTTCAACAGAGAATAAGAAGAACGTCGTGAGCTTGCAAAGCGTGCAGCAGTCTGCGAAGATGGTGTTAATTGAACCACGTACCTATGAAGAAGCTCAAGATGTAGCTGACCATTTAAAGAATCGACGTTCGGTTATTTTAAACATGCAACGCATTCAGCGCGATCAAGCGAAACGAATTGTCGACTTTCTTAGTGGGACCGTTTATGCGATCGGTGGAGACATTCAAAAAGTCGGAAGCAACATCTTTTTAGTCACTCCGGACAACGTAGAAATTTCAGGGGCGATTTCTGAAGTGTTACAACAAGAATTTGAGTAAATGAGGTTGAGGTGAACAATAAATGGCATTAATCGGTAACATTATTGTGATGGCGTTATTTGTATTGCAAATGGCTGTGTTTATTTACGTGTTGTCGAGTTGGCTTCCTGGGTTAAGAGAGTCGCAATTCGGGGAAGCACTCGGCAAAGTTGTTGAACCGGTAATGGAGCCATTTCGAAAGATTATCCCCCCCATCGGCATGATTGACATTTCGCCGATCGTGCATTACTGGCACTCCAATTAGCGCGTTACGGCGCAATGAGCATCTTCTTTTAACGGATGGACATTTTTCAGCATTACCGTCAAGAAGAACACGGGTTTATTGAACTCGTGCAAGATTGGAAAGAAACGGTCGGAACGGTTTATGAAGCCAAACTGTCTGGGTTTTTAGACCCTCGAGAATGTGACATCGTCCGCGATGTGATCGGTGCAGACGACAATGTAAAAGTGGCGTTTTTCGGAGGTGTGGACGAGGCGGAGCGACAGCGCGCACTCGTCTATCCGTTTTTTGAGTCCCCGGAACGGAGTCGCTTTCACATTACGGTGTTCCAGGCGTCATTTGACCCGAAATTCACTTCGTTGAGTCATCCGGATCTGTTAGGTGCACTCATGGGTCTTGGTGTTAAACGAGAGATGTATGGCGATTTACACGTGTTTGATACGTTTGTACAATGGTTTGTTACCGGAGAGATGGAAGACTTCGTCCGCACCCATTTTAATCAAGCGGGAAATACGAGTATCGTACCGAAGGTCGTGTCGCTAGACGAGGCTGTTCCGATGCGTGAAGTATGGGAAGAGCGCTCAGGGTTTGTATCGTCCCTTCGTCTTGATACGGTCATTGCAGAGCTTTTCAAGCTATCCAGGTCTAAGGCGAAAGCGTTAGTAGAACGAGAGCGAGTGAAAGTGAATTGGAAGGTCGTCGACCAACCTGCCTTTGTGCTAAGAGAAGGTGATACACTGTCGGTTCGTCAATACGGCAGGCGAAAACTGTTGTCACTTGGCTCGACAACAAAAAAAGGCAATGTGCGTATTCACTATGGAGAACAAAAATAAATACGGAGGTGGTAGGTTTTGGCATTAACACCGATGGACATTCATAATAAACAGTTTACAAAAGGCTTTCGAGGGTATGATATGGACGAGGTGAATGAATTTCTCGACCAGGTGATTAAAGATTATGAGACGGTCATTCGAGAAAAGGAAGAACTGTTTACAAAGGTGAACGAGCTTGAAAGTCGATTGGATCACTTTTCCAATATTGAAGAAACGCTGAACAAGTCGATTCTCGTTGCACAAGAATCTGCAGAAGAAGTGAAGCGGAGCGCAAAGAAAGAATCACAGCTGATCATTAAAGAGTCTGAGAAAAACGCGGATCGGATTATTAATGATGCGCTATCTAAGTCGCGAAAGATTGCACTAGAACTTGAAGAGCTTAAGAAACAAGCGGCTGTTTATCGGATGCGTTTTAAGATGCTGATCGAAGCGCAACTGGAATTGTTGGATGATGAAGATTGGGATAGTCTTACAGATGTACAAGAAGAAGACGAACAGGAACTTCAGCATACATATGATGATCGTGAAAGTCGTTGACTTGACGTTTGCGCCATTTTCCAATATACTACATGCAAATTACACGTAATATGAAGCAAAGATGAGGACAGTAACAAAAACACGAGCTTGGCAAAGCGAGTTGGGGACGGTGGGAGCCCAATACGAGCCGTTTTTGTGAAGATCACCTCGGAGCTATCGTAAAGAAGCTATGAACTTATAGTGGTAGACTACGACGTGACCAAGCGATAATTGGGCTTGAGTGGCTGCGAACGAGCAGTTATCAGGGTGGTACCGCGGGTAAACCTCGTCCCTTTTTGTGGACGGGGTTATTTTATGTTTATAGGAGGATACGATGAATTTTAAGAAGACATTACGAATGCCAACAACTGAATTTCCAATGAGAGGGAACTTACCAAATCGAGAGCCAGTCAGGTTGGAAGAATGGAACGAAGCCGATTTATATGATCAAGTGATGGAGAAGAACAGTGACAAGCCGATGTTCGTTTTGCATGACGGACCGATTTACGCAAACGGGAACATCCACGTCGGCCATGCGATGAACCGTATCGTCAAAGATATGATCGTGAGACACCGCAATATGGATGGGTATAAAGCGCCATACGTCCCTGGTTGGGATGCGCACGGATTGCCGATTGAAACAGCGCTTACGAAAACGAAGAAAGTCGATCGTAAGAAAATGTCGATTTCAGAATTTCGGGCAGCTTGCGAGGCGTATGCGTGGGAGCAAGTGGAAAATCAAAAAGAACAATTTCAACGACTCGGTCTGATTGGGGATTGGGACGACCCTTATGTGACGCTGACGCCTGATTTCGAAGCGAATCAGATTAAAGTATTCGGCGAAATGGCGAAAGAAGGTCACGTGTATCAAGGGAAAAAGCCGGTGTACTGGTCCCCTTCTTCAGAGTCAGCATTGGCAGAAGCGGAAATTGAGTATCACGACAAACGTTCACCGTCTATTTATGTAGCGATGAAGGTGAAAGATGGACGAGGCGTACTCGATGAAACGGATGAATTTATCATCTGGACGACAACGCCGTGGACATTGCCAGCGAACCTTGGGATTTCTGTGCATCCCAAATTTCAATACGTCGTCGTTGAAGCGGATGCACGCAGATTCGTCGTTGCTAAAGAGCTTCTTGAGCAAGTTCAAACGGCGTTGGAGTGGGACGCTATGAACGTCGTAAAGACAGTCACTGGCGACCAATTGGAAAACATTACCGCTCAGCACCCTTTTTATGATCGTGAATCACTCGTCATGACAGGTGACCACGTTACTGTAGAAGCGGGTACGGGTGCTGTACACACCGCACCAGGTCACGGTGAAGATGACTTTATCATCGGTCAACATTACGGTTTACCGCCACTTTGTCCCGTCGACGATAAAGGAAAAATGACGGACGAAGCTCCTGGTTTTGAAGGCCTTTTCTATGACGAAGCGAATAAACCGATTACGGAAAAGTTGGATGAAAACGGGGCTTTACTCAAGTTGCAGTTCATCACACACTCGTATCCACACGACTGGAGAACGAAAAAGCCTGTCATCTATCGAGCGACCGAACAATGGTTCGTGAGTGTTGATAATATGAGACAAGACTTACTCGATGCGATTGCTCGCGTGGAGTGGCAACCGAAGTGGGGAGAGGTACGTCTCCACAATATGATTCGAGATCGTGGCGATTGGTGCATTAGTCGTCAGCGCGTATGGGGCGTTCCTATTCCGGTGTTCTATGAAGAAGATGGGTCACCGATCATTTCTACGGAGACGATTGATCATGTGGCACAGTTGTTTAGAACTCACGGATCGAACATTTGGTTTGATTGGGAGACGAAAGATCTGTTGCCAGAAGCTACACGTCTGAAAAAAGCCCGAACGGAAACTTTACACGTGAAACCGATATTATGGACGTATGGTTTGATTCTGGCTCTTCGCATCAAGGCGTTTTGGAAGAAAGAGCCGATCAACACCGTCCAGCAGACTTGTATTTCGAAGGATCTGACCAATACCGAGGGTGGTTTAATTCATCCCTCATCACCGCCGTTGCTGTTACAGGCGACGCTCCTTATAAGAAAGTGTTAAGCCACGGTTTTACACTGGACGGTAAAGGCGAAAAAATGTCCAAATCACTGGGAAATACGGTAGATCCGGCCAAGGTGATGAAGCAACTGGGGGCCGATATTTTACGGCTGTGGGTATCATCAACAGATTTCCAATCTGACGTTCGCGTTTCTGATGATATCTTAAAGCAAGTGTCAGAGACGTACCGTAAGATCCGTAACACGTTACGCTTTATGCTCGGCAACTTGCATGACTTTAACCCAGCAACCGACCGTGTCGCTGATCATGAACTTGGAGATATGGATCGATTCATGTACCAACGCTTAAATCGTTTAATCGATACGGCACAAAAAGGATACCGTGAATACAACTTCGGTGCGACGTATCAAGCACTTCACCACTTTTGCTCCATTGATTTGAGTGCGTTTTATATGGACGTCGCTAAAGATGCCCTCTACTGTGATCATGAAAATGATGTGCACCGCCGTGCAATGCAGACGGTTCTTTACGACAGTCTAGTTACCCTCACGAAATTGCTCACACCGATTACGCCTTATACAGCGGAAGAAGCGTGGTCATTCATTGATGATACGAACGAAGCATTTGTTCAGCTCTCTGACATGCCTAGTCGCTTTGAAGTTGAAGGCGAAGCTGACAGGGAAGCGCGCTGGAATGAGCTTTTGCAAGTGCGTACCGTCGTGTTGAAGGCACTTGAGGAAGCGCGTTCCGAGAAAGTAATTGGCAAGTCACTAGAAGCTCACGTATCACTTACAGTGTCTCCATCAATGAAGCAGATGCTCCAGCAAATGAGTGCACCAGAAAAATTATTTATCGTATCCAAGCTCGATGTCTTGGAAGGTGAAGAAACGCACGTGAGTGTTGAAAAAGCATCAGGAGATACGTGTGAACGTTGCTGGCATGTTAAAGATGATGTTGGAGAGAACCAATCTTTCCCTATGCTCTGTGAGCGTTGTGCTGACGTCGTTGCGACGTATGATCGTGCTGTTTTGGAAGAGCCGGCAAAATAAGTATGGAGTAACGTTCCCTCATTTGTCAGAAGCTATGCGTGTACCGGTCACGTGAAAGGGATGTGGGCAATGGCTTCTATTCATGATGCGATTCAAGCTTTGTACAGGCGTAAAAAAGAAATTGAAACACATGCTTTACACGATCGAGTGGATGGCAGAGATAATGAATTGTCGGTGTACGACAATCACCCGGCGGATTCAAGTGATATTTACTTTGAAGCGAGTAAAGACCGGGTGTTAGAAGAATTTCGTCATCAAGAGTACGATCAAGTGATGCGAGCGATCGAGAAAGTGGAAAAAGGGACGTACGGCATTTGTGAAGCGACAGGTCAGCAAATCCCAATTGAGCGGTTGCTAGCGAGCCCGACAGCCTGACGATTATTGAAAAAGCGAATGATACGAGGCACGTGGAACCGGCGATGCATGCGCCACCAAGCGAAGCTTTAACATTTGATTCAGCCACGGATCTTTGGGAAGAGTTGTTAAACACAACCGAAGATGAAGGATATAGGGAAACGGCGACCGATGATGGATGGGTAGAAGATGCCCCTGGGTTTACGGAAGAGTATGAGCGCTATGCAAGCACAGGTATTGAAGGTTACACTGGAGCTGAGCACGTGCATATCGTCTCTAGCCATCATCGCCACCTAGAACGAGACAATGAATGGCGGTAACGTGTTTACCGCCTTCCTTTCATGTCTTCTTTCATTGTAAAGGAGCGAACAAACAGAATGATTTTATATTATTTGCTGGCACTAATTATTATTGGCATCGACAGATCACGAAGATTGCTGTTGATCGGAACATGGAAATTGCTGAGACTATTCCAATTATCGAAAACGTGTTACATATTACCTCGCATCGAAACATGGGTGCTGCATTTGGGATATTGCAAGGACAAATGTGGTTATTTTACATCGTAACTGTCATTGTAACGGTCGGGATTATTTATTATATGCCAAAGCTCGCAAAGCAAAACAAATGGTACGGTATTTCGCTTGGTGTCCTTCTAGGAGGAACGCTCGGGAACTTTATCGATCGCCTATTTCGTAATGAAGTCGTTGACTTTGTTGATGTGTACATTGGAAGTTATAGCTTTCCAATCTTCAACGTGGCAGATGCGGCTTTAACGATCGGTGTCATCGTTTTATTAGTGCTCATGTTCGTGGAAGATCGTAAAGAGAAAAAGGAGAAGAATCATGAATCTGCATGAAACAGAATGGATCATTGATGAGCAAGAAGCTAATTACCGTTTAGATAAGTTCCTCGCAGAAAAAATGACGGTATCGAGAACGCTCGTTCAACAATGGATTGTTGAGGGCCATGTCACGGTCAACGGCGAAGCGTCGAAGAGCAATTATAAAGTAACGAAAGACGACCGTGTTCATGTAATACCGAAAGAGCGTGAACCAATCCGAGCCGTTCCGGAAGACATAGCGCTAGACATTCGTTACGAAGACAACGACTTACTTGTGATTAATAAACCAAGAGGCATGGTCGTCCACCCAGCCCCGGGTCACACGAGCGGCACGGTCGTGAATGGCCTGCTCGGCATGAAGCAGCAGTTGTCATCCATTAACGATGATACCGTTCGTCCGGGGATCGTCCACCGGATTGACAAAGATACGAGTGGGTTATTAATTGTCGCTAAAAATGACACCAGTCACGAAGCGCTTGCTAAACAATTGCAAGAACGCACGTTGAAACGGACGTATGTAGCGATTGTCCACGGCATTATTTCTCACCAAAATGGCACGATTGATGCTCCACTAGGACGAGATGTGCAAGATCGACAAAAGATGACGGTGACCGACTTGCATTCAAAAGAAGCCATTACACATTTTTCAGTGATGCAACGATTTGCTAAATACACGCTTGTCGAATGTCGATTGGAAACGGGTAGAACGCATCAAATTCGGGTGCACATGGAGTATATCGGTCATCCTCTTGCTGAAGACCCGAAGTACGGGGTAAGAAATAGCTTACCGATTGCAGGACAAGCGTTACACGCTCGGGCGTTGACGTTTATTCAGCCGACGACCGGCGAAGCGATGACCGTTGAGGCGGAACTTCCAGATGATATGCAGTCTTTAATTAACAATTTAGAACATTAAAGAGTGGATTGACAGTCGCTCTATTATCTGAAATAATGATTTAAGAAATGAATAGCCCTTTAACACAGTCCGGAGAGGCTGAGAAGGAACCTGGCGAAAAGCAACGACCAACTTGTGGTTGCCTGCAGTTGAGTATGCCCAAAACCTCTCCGTACTGGAGAGTTTTTTATGTACTACGTAAAGGAGTGGGTGTACACATGAGCTCAGGAGAGCAGATTTTACTTGACGAAGCTGCCATGAATCGGGCGCTAAAGCGTATTTCACATGAGATGATTGAAAAAAATAAAGGGATGAGTGACACGATTCTCGTCGGAATCAAAACACGAGGATACCCGATCGCACTCCGTTTAAAAGAGCATATCGAACGCATTGAAAATGTGAATGTAACCGTCGGAAGTATGGACATCACATTATATCGAGATGATCTTCATAAAAAGCAAGAAGACCCAGAAATTCACCAAGTTGAAATTCCAACATCCATTGAAAATCAACGTGTCATACTCGTTGATGATGTGCTTTATACAGGCAGAACCGTGCGCTCAGCTATGGATGCTTTGATGGACCTTGGACGGCCGTCTCAAATTCAGCTAGCTGTTCTCGTAGACCGAGGCCATCGTGAGCTTCCAATCCGAGCGGATTACGTAGGCAAAAACGTTCCGACTTCGTCCAGTGAGACGATTCACGTGAGCTTACAAGAGGTGGATCATTCAGACTCCGTCTTTCTACAAAATCAATAACATTACGTTTCTCTTTAAAATGGTCCCGTGAGGCTGTAAAGAGGTTGTATCCTGTCGAAAGTGTGGCGAACATCGCTTCCCTTTTTGTCAGTGTGCGGTCAACTCTTTGCTCCTTGGGCAAAGGGTTTTTTTATGAAAATGATGAGGTGGAGGAAACAACATGAATCGCAATCCAAACGCAATACTCGACGTACACGAAAGACTAAACCTGCGAAATGGATCATCCTCAGCATGCAGCACTTATTTGCCATGTTTGGAGCAACCATTTTAGTTCCAATCTTGACAGGATTAAGCTTCTGTCGCTCTCGTTTCGAGCGGACTAGGGACGCTCGCTTATCTCGTTGTTACCCGAGGGAAAATTCCTGCATATGTCGGCTCATCTTTTGCTTTATTAGCCCCCTCATCAGTGCGATGGCGTTTGGCGGACCCGGGGCTGTGATGCTCGGGACGTTCTCCGCCGGTGTGGTGTATGGTGCGACAGCGATGTTAATTACCGCCTTTGGCGTAAACTGGTTGCTAAGATTATTACCTCCGATTGTCGTCGGTCCTGTCATTATGGTAATTGGGCTCGGACTCGCCTCAACGGCGATTGAGATGGCGATGAATTATAACCAAGATACAGGAGAGTTTGTTGATACACCGTTACACTTTACCGTTGCCCTTGTCACACTAGGAGTAACCATCGTCTCCTCATTGTTTTTTAAAGGTTTTTTCCGACTGATTCCAGTACTGATCGGTCTTGTGTCCGGCTACTTGCTATCCATTGTTGTTGGAATTGTCGACTTGACACCGGTAAGGGAAGCCGCATGGTTTCATGTGCCTGACTTCGCCATCCCTTACCTCACAGTTGACCCGATTTATTCGTTAACGATCATCGGAATTATGGCCCCGATTGCGCTTGTCACAATGGCAGAGCACATCGGTGACCAGATGGTACTCAGTAAAATTACAGGAAAGAATTTCATTAAGAACCCGGGGTTAAATCGCTCGCTACTCGGCGATGGTGTTGCCTCCATCGTTGCAAGTTTAATTGGAGGTCCACCGAACACGACGTATGGTGAAAATATTGGGGTGCTTGCCATCACGCGCGTCTTTAGCGTGTTCGTCATCGGGGGTGCGGCGGTGTTTGCCATCTTGTTTGGTTTCTCAGGCAAGATTGAAGCGTTTATTGCAAGCATACCGACATCCGTAATGGGTGGTGTGTCGATCTTACTGTTTGGAATTATCGCTTCATCAGGCTTCGACTTATGGTGGAAAATCGTTTAGACATGTCAGAGAACCGAAATCTCGTCATCGCATCCGTCATCTTAGTGATTGGGATTGGTGGTGCCTTTATTGAAATCACCGATGATCTCGTTATCCCATCTATGGCACTCGCCACATTTATTGGGATGTTTCTCCACGCAATTTTGCCAAATAAAGATCTTGGCTATGGAAATGGGAAGCTGTTCGATAGCATGGATGAAGACAATACAGAGGAGTGATGGGTATGACAGTGCAAAACTTTACGTCAATGGAAGATCTAACAGTGCAAGAGATCGGCAAGCTTCTAGAAGCAGCTAAACGCTTTAAGCAAGGGGAGAAGGAGCATGTTGGGGGTAGCGGTTTTATCGCAAACGTCTTTTATGAACCGAGTACGCGAACGAAGCTTTCTTTTGAAGCTGCAGAAAAGCGTCTCGGTCTCTCCCCGCTCAATGTAGATGCTGACCATTCCAGTGTTCAAAAAGGGGAGTCGCTGTACGACACGGTACGAACATTGCAAGCCATTGGCGCAGAGGCCGCTGTCATTCGCCATTCAACGACGGCCTTTTATGAGTCACTGCAAGGGATTGGCATTCCGATTATTAATGCTGGCGATGGGAGCGGCCAGCACCCTTCCCAATCGATTCTCGACCTGTTTACAATTCAAGAATCGTTTGGCCGCTTTCACGGCCTGAACGTGACGATTGTAGGTGATATCGTCCATAGTCGAGTAGCCGCATCTAACATGATCGCTTTGCAAAAGTTAGGCGCAAATGTCATGACAGCAGGCCCGAAGGCTTGGTCTAACGAGAAGACGCACCACTGTCGTCACATTTCCATGGAAGAAGCCGTTCAAACGAGTGACGTCGTCATGCTCCTTCGGGTACAACACGAACGCCATGACGAACGAACGGCAATGAACGACTATCACGAGCAGTATGGCCTCACCGAGAAACGCGAAAAACAAATGAAGAAAAACAGCATTATTATGCATCCTGGACCGTTTAACAGAGGCGTTGAGATCGCTTCCTCAGTCGTTGAATGCCAACGATCACGAATTTTTCAACAAGTGGAAAATGGTGTGTATTGCCGGATGGCGATTCTCCAAGAAATTCTACAGAAAAAAAACATTCATGCCCTTGAAGGAGTGGTGTAATTGAAACGTCAACTCATTTTAGAAGATGGACATGTATTTACAGGAAGAGCATTTGGAAGTAAAAAAGAACAAAGTGGCGAAATTGTTTTCAACACAGGAATGACGGGTTATCAAGAAATTATGTCTGACCCGTCTTATAGCGGACAAATTATTACATTTACATATCCTCTGATCGGAAATTACGGCACGAACCGTTCAGATTTTGAGACAATTGCCCCTTCGTTGCACGGCGTCGTTGTGAAATCTCTTTCCCCTTATCCGAATCATTGGAAACATAGCGAGTCTTTCAATGATTTACTCGTACGTTTTGATGTTCCAGGAATTGAAGGTGTTGACACGAGAAAGCTAACGAAATTAATTCGAGACAAAGGGACCGTACGCGCGGTAATTTGCAACGAAGAGACGAGTGTTAATCGCGTAATTGAGCAGTTGCAATCTGAAGATGCTGCGAAAAACCAAGTGGCAAAAGTGAGTACGACACATCCATTTAGCGTACCAGGTAGCCACGGTCCGAAAATTGTTTTGATTGATTACGGCGCAAAGCAAAACATTATGCGGGAATTGTTAAAGCGGGGCTGTGAAGTGCATGTCGTTCCATACAATACATCGGCCAAAGACATTCTTAAAGAGAACCCTGATGGCGTGATGCTTTCCAATGGACCTGGAGACCCGAGGGATATTCCGGAGTGTGTGGACGTTGTAAATAATCTTGTCGGAAAAACAAAAATTTTCGGGATTTGTTTAGGCCACCAGCTTTTATGCCTCGCGCTTGGCGGGCGTGCAGTAAAAATGAAGTTTGGTCACCGGGGGTCAAATCACCCTGTAGTAAACTTGAGAACGCAAACAGTAAGCCTGACTGCACAAAATCATGGGTATACGATTGACGCGGAATCGTTGCTGCATACCCCGCTTTTTGTTACTCATCAAGCCGTTAATGACGGTTCGGTCGAAGGGGTTGCATTGGAAGATGGGAGCGCATTTAGCGTGCAATATCACCCAGAGGCGGCACCGTCCAAGTGATGCGAATGCGTTGTTTGATCAGTTTTTGCAGCAAATTAGAAAACCAGTGAAGGAGTTGAGCTAACCATGCCAAAGCGTGAAGACATCAAGAAAATCCTCGTTCTCGGCTCGGGACCGATTGTCATTGGGCAGGCTGCTGAATTCGACTATTCAGGAACGCAAGCGTGCCAAGCACTTCAAGAAGAAGGGTATGAAACGGTTCTTATTAACTCAAATCCCGCAACGATCATGACCGATACGAATATGGCCGATAAAGTGTATATTGAACCGTTAACGTTTGAGTTCGTTTCGCGCATCATCGTCAAGAACGTCCAGACGGGCTCATTGCTACAATGGGTGGGCAAACGGCATTGAACTTGGCAATGGAACTTGAAGGCAATGGCGTGTTGCAGCAATACGGTACAGAATTGCTCGGTACAGACCTTGAGGCGATTGAAAAAGCCGAAGACCGTGAAGCGTTCCGTTCACTTATGCACGAACTAGGCCAGCCCGTTCCAGCAAGCGAAATTGTTCATTCGGTTGAAGAAGGTGTACAATTTGCTGAAGAAATCGGTCTGCCCGTCATCGTGCGTCCTGCGTATACACTAGGTGGGACGGGTGGTGGAATCGCCAAAACGATGGAGCAATTAAAAGAAACACTCGCTTCTGGTTTAGCGTATAGTCCCGTTGACCAATGCCTCGTTGAACAAAGCATTGCGGGTATGAAAGAAGTCGAGTATGAAGTGATGCGTGATCGAAATGATGATGCGATTGTTGTATGTAACATGGAAAACCTTGATCCGGTTGGCATACACACAGGAGACTCGATTGTGACAGCCCCATCACAAACACTCACAGACCGTGATTATCAACGGTTACGCGATGCATCGCTTACGATTATCCGTGCCCTTAAAATCGAAGGGGGCTGTAATGTACAGCTTGCTCATGATCCACACTCCGACGAATATTACGTGATCGAAGTGAACCCGCGAGTGAGCCGATCGTCAGCGCTTGCCTCGAAAGCAACCGGCTATCCGATTGCGAAAATCGCCACAAAAATTGCTGTTGGCTATCATCTGAAAGAATTAAAAAACCCAGTAACGAAACGAACATACGCAAGCTTTGAGCCTGCTCTTGATTATATCGTTACGAAAATTCCACGCTGGCCGTTTGATAAGTTCTCGTCAGCGAACCGGAAACTAGGCACACAAATGAAAGCGACCGGCGAAGTGATGGCGATCGGTCGGACGTTTGGAGAGTCACTACTCAAAGGCATTCGTTCACTAGATATGAAAGACGACCATCTGCTTTTGCCTCGCTATGAAAAAGAAACGGATGAAGCACTCATTCACCAGTGGGAAAATGCCGATGATGAACGATTGTTCGCCGTCGCTGAAGGGTTTCGAAGAGGGTTCACGGTAGCTGAGCTCCACAAACATACAGCGATTGATGCGTTCTACTTGATGCATATCGAAGGGCTTGTTCACCTTCACCTCGCCCTCAATGATGCGCCGTGGGATGCGGAATTGTTGCAAACAGCTAAGGAAAATGGTTTCTCAGACTTGACGGTCTCTCAATTGTGGGACACGACTGAAGGAGAAATACGGGCATTTAGAAAGCAACAGAACATGACGCCAGTGTACAAAATGGTCGATACGTGTGCAGCGGAGTTTGCCTCGGAGACTCCATATTTCTATAGCACGTTTGAGGAGGAAAACGAATCCATCAAAACCGAAAAACCATCGGTACTCGTGCTTGGTTCAGGACCGATTCGAATCGGGCAAGGTGTTGAATTTGATTATGCGACCGTTCATAGCGTGTGGGCGATTCAAGAAGCTGGATACGAAGCGATCATCATCAACAATAACCCCGAAACCGTGTCAACCGATTTTAGTATGTCTGACAAACTATATTTCGAACCGTTAACGTTTGAAGATGTGATGAACGTTATTGATCTAGAAAAGCCAAAAGGTGTTGTCGTTCAGTTTGGAGGTCAAACCGCCATCAACCTCGCAGAAAAATTACACGAAGCAGGCGTGAACATTCTTGGCACAACGCTTGAAGCGATGGATACGGCTGAAGACAGAGATAAGTTTGAACGTGCGCTAAAAGGATTGGATGTGCCGATGCCTCCAGGAAAAACCGCTACGTCAGTTAACGGTGCGATTGAGGCGGCGAACGTGCTAGGCTATCCGGTTCTCGTGCGCCCATCCTACGTACTAGGCGGACGGGCGATGGAAATCGTTGATACTGAGGATGAGCTCGTTCGCTATATGAAGGAAGCAGTGCACGTACACGCGGAGCATCCTGTCCTCATTGATCGATATTTCTTTGGAAAAGAAATTGAAGTGGACGCCATTTCTGACGGGAACACCGTGTTCATCCCTGGCATGATGGAGCATATCGAGAGAGCGGGCGTGCATTCTGGTGACTCGATAGCCGTTTATCCTCCACAAACGCTTAGCGAACAGACGAAACAAGAAGTCATACGCCAAACAGAGAAACTTGCCAAAGGGCTTGGCATTATCGGTTTGTTAAACATTCAGTTCGTCTTACACGAAAACAACGTTTACGTGATTGAAGTGAATCCGAGGGCGAGTCGTACGGTACCTTTTCTTAGCAAAATGACAGGTGTACCGATGGCACAACTGGCTACCCAAGTTATTCTAGGTTCGAAGCTTACTGATTTAGGCTACACCGACGTGTATCATCCAGAATCGGACCGTGTATCGGTAAAAGCGCCCGTATTTTCTTTTGCAAAGCTGCGCCGTGTGGACATTCATCTCGGACCAGAAATGAAGTCTACTGGGGAAGTGCTCGGGCGAGACTTAAATTTAGAGAAAGCGTTATATAAAGGACTTGTTGCCTCTGGCATGAACATTCCGAGAAAAGGAAATGTGCTTTTTACGATTGCAGACAAAGATAAAGAAGAAGCCGTACGTCTTGCAGAACGCTACGAGCGCCTTGGATTTACGTTAATGGCGACGAGCGGGACAGCAAAGCTACTTGAATCTGAAGGGATCTCTGTTCAGACCGTTCATAAAATTGGAGAAGGTACGCCGAACATCTCGTCACTCATTAAAGACGGAGACGCCCAACTGGTCATCAACACATTCACGAAAGGGAAACAACCCGCACGTGACGGATTCCGCATTCGTAGAGAAGCGGTTGAACATGAAATCATCTGCTTAACCTCAATGGATACCGCGTTTGCATTGTTACACGTTTTAGAAATGATGTCTTTCGCGACGGAGCCTGTCCCACGCTTAGAGCGAGTGCAAGTGAAAGAAGGTGTTCAGTGATGCACTCAAAACCAATGAAAGTCATACGAAATCGTGAGATCGCAAAAGATACGTACGAGCTCATTTTAAGTGGTGAACTCGTTCAGCATCTACATGAAGCAGGCACCTTTCTCCACGTTCGCGTGCCTGAGGAGAACTTCGTATTACGCAGGCCGCTTAGTTTAGCAGCGGTGAATCACGAACTCGGAACGTGTACGATCATTTATAAACGTGTCGGAGACGGGACAGAGCGGATTACGTCTGCTCGTCCAAACGATCGACTCGATGTGCTCGGCCCCCTTGGTGGGAGCACATTTCCTGTATCGCTGCCAAAGAACGCTGACCGAATTTTACTCGTCGGGGGAGGGGTCGGAATTCCTCCTATCTACTTTGCAGCCAGGCAACTGACAGAACGAGGCATCCCAGTTTCAATTATTGCCGGCTATGCAGACAAGGAATCCGTGTTTTATGAGAAAGCATTTTACGAACTTCCCCACAGTGACGTGACGATCGTTACCGACGACGGCAGTCACGGTGAAAAAGGAACCGTCATCGACATACTAAAGAAACAGCCAGCAGCAGACTGGCTGTTTGCCTGCGGTCCGAGAGGAATGCTGCGTGCACTAAAGGAAGAAGTGCCGGATGAAACGAACTGTTATGTCTCTTTAGAAGAACATATGGGGTGCGGGATCGGTGCTTGTTATGCGTGCATCTGTGAGTCAAGTGATCGACGGTCTTATTTTAAAGTTTGTCAAGATGGACCCGTTTTCCGAGCGGAGGAGGTATATCTATGAATCGAGAAAGATTGGCGATTGAGCTTCCTGGTTTGTCAATGAAAAATCCAATCATGCCAGCTTCTGGCTGCTTTGGTTTCGGAAGAGAATATGCGAAGTTGTATGACCTGTCTTGTTTAGGAGCGATTGCGATTAAAGGGACGACTGGAGACATGCGTCTTGGCAATCCAACGCCGAGAGTTGCAGAAAGTCCTTCGGGCATGCTCAATGCCATCGGCTTGCAAAACCCTGGGGCAGAGGCGGTGCGAGATGAAGAGCTTCTGTTTTTGAATGCGTATGATTTGCCAGTGTTGGCGAATGTATCGGGGTCGACCCCAGAAGAATATTTGCACGTCATTGATACGCTGAAAGCAGCTGAGAATGTCGGTGCATTTGAACTAAACATCTCGTGCCCGAATGTGAAAACGGGGGGCATCCAGTTTGGAACCGACCCAGAACAAGCGGCTAGTTTAACGCAACTGGCAAAACAAGTAACGGATAAGCCGGTCTATGTGAAATTGTCACCGAATGTAACGGATGTAGTAGCCATTGCCAAAGCTGTGGAAGCGGCCGGTGCAGACGGGTTGTCAATGATCAATACGCTCGTAGGGATGCGCTTTGACTGGAAAACGAAACAGCCAATACTTGCCAACGAAAGAGGCGGTTTGTCAGGACCTGCGATTAAGCCTGTCGCCCTACGCATGATTTATGATGTCCGCCAAGTATCGGACTTACCGATTATTGGTATGGGCGGCATTTCAAACGCAAAAGATGTGATGGAATTCTTTATCGCTGGAGCGAACGCAGTGGCGGTAGGAACGGCTAACTTTACAGATCCGTTTGCATGCCCAACGATCATTAATGAGCTGGAGACGTGGCTCGACGAAATGGGCGTGGACCACGTGACAGAACTTATGGCAAACGGGTGATGTCTTAATGGAACACCCGTTATTCATTGCTCTAGATATGAGTTCGAAAGCGGAAGCTGAAGATTTTTTGAAGCGATTTGACGGTCGTTTACCCGCGTTAAAAGTGGGAATGGAACTTTTCTATACTGCAGGACCAGCCTTTATTCATAACCTGAAAGAACGAGGACACCCTCTCTTTTTAGATGTGAAGTGTCATGATATCCCGAAAACTGTGGAACGCACGATGAAGCAAATTGCCGGATTAGGTGTCGATCTTGTGACGACCCATGCGCTTGGGGGTACCGAGATGATGGAGGCAGCAAGAGAAGGATTGGAACAAGGGCAAATCCACGGTCAAGCGCGTACAAAATGTATTGCGGTAACGGCACTTACGAGCATGACTGAACAAATGTTGCATGAACAATTACTCATCCAAACATCGCTAGATGAAACCGTTCGCCACTTGGCGAAAGAGACGATCACTGCCGGTTTGGACGGCGTCGTTTGTTCCGTACATGAGGTCCGTGACTTAAGACGGAGCGTAGCAGATGATATTTTTACGCTTACGCCAGGCATACGTATGGCCGGTGCGGACACTCATGACCAAAAGCGATCGGCAACACCTGAAACCGCGAGAGCCGAAGCGAGCAGTGCGATTGTCGTCGGACGGGCAATTACCGAAAGTGTGGACCCTGTTGCCACGTATGACCAGATTTATGAACGATGGCACGGTTTGTCGTAAAGGAGAGAAAATGATGGAAGCAAATAAAGAAATTGCAAAACAGTTGTTAGCGATTCAAGCAGTAAGTTTAAAACCGAACGAGCCATTCACGTGGGCATCAGGCATTCAGGCGCCCATTTATTGTGATAACCGCTTAACGTTATCGCACCCGAAACTGCGGACATTTATTGCTGATCAGTTCAACGAACTCATCGGTGCGAAGTTTCCAGAAGCTGACGTCGTTGCTGGAACAGCAACAGCAGGCATTCCCCATGCAGCACTCGTCGCTGAGCGCATGGAGTTGCCGATGATTTACGTGCGAGGAAAGGCGAAGGCCCACGGAAAAGGGAACCAAATCGAAGGACAATTACTCGCCGGTCAAAAGGTTGTCATAGTTGAAGATCTCGTGTCAACGGGAGGCAGCTCTTTGCAAGCCGCAAAAGCAGTCGTTGATGCAGGGGGGCAAGTGCTCGGGATTGTGGCCATTTTCTCTTACGGCTTAGATGCAGCCATAAACAATATGGAATCGGAAAACGTGCCGTTATATACGCTCACTGACTTCCAGACGTTGCTTGACGTTTCCCAATCGGAAGGCACACTCTCAAAGCGAGAGTACGACAAATTAGTAAGATGGCAACAAGCACCAAATGACTGGCAAACGTAAGACGGTAGTTACTTACATACAAAAGCTTTCGTAGAGGTGAAGGGGCTTGGTAGCAGAGCCTGTTATATGTGTGAACGTTTATTAAGCTGTCACCGAAAACGAGCTAGTTAGGATCAACTTAACATTTTCCTAGTTGCGCAGTTTGTTGTTGCTTTCCACTGCAGGCGGTTGCTTGTAGTCCAGACTACAAGGGCAACATTGGTAGCCAAAAGACAGCCACCGTGTTTTCTATGTACTCCAGAGCATAAGTGCAACATCGGTGGTCAAAGTACGCCTACCGTGTTTTTTTGACACTCCGTAGCACAAGTGCGACATCGGTTCGGTGCTGCCTCCTGGCTACGGTGTGTTGAAAAAGTCCAAATGCCCCATATATTCATATTTGTGACACTTGAGAAAGAAAAATCATGATTTTACACGTGAATGTGCACATAAATGGTGTCAACTGTCACAAATCGTGCGATTTGTGACAGTTGCGCGCCGAAAGTGCCCGGTTTGAGGGCTGGATTGTCACATACGTGCCCGGCCATCACATGCTTGTGCCAGGTGATGAGCTCGGTCGCGATTTTTAACCCTTCGGCATACGTTTTCGTGCCCCAACCTTTGCGGTGACGAACAACGATCGGCAACGAGGTGAATTTCAACACGCAATACGAAAGCACTCACCCGCAAAGACCCCTCTCGGTCATCCGATTCAATGAAATTCTTTCGTTCAACTTATATAGTTAGGATCAACGTAACATTTTCCTGATTTGTTCAGTTGTTGGGTGTTGGGTTGGATGGGATAGCGCGGTGCCATTTTGCACGTAAGTTTACACTTTCTGCGTTCACGTTTAGCGTGGCGGGTTCGTTCTGAAACGACGTGTACCTTCTGAAACTTTCACTTAGAAAAAGCCCAACATATAATCTTATATGTTGGGCTTTCAGTAATTTCTGCAACTAGATGACTTTTCATTACCCTCGGTTTTTTCCGTGAACGAATCGGTCGACGAGCATGGCGATCGCGCCGTCGCCGGTCACGTTTGTTGCTGTTCCGAAGCTGTCTTGTGCCATGTAAAGTGCGATCATGATGCCAACAGCGGCTTCAGTGAAGCCAAGCATCGTCGTGAGCAGTCCAAGGGAGGCAATGACGGCACCGCCAGGTACGCCTGGAGCGGCAATCATAATTACAGCAAGCGCAAAGATAAACGGCAACATGTTCGCAAATGTCGGTGTAGCTAAATCACCAAACATCATCATAACGGTCGTAGCAGCCATAACAATCGTTATCGTACTGCCTGCGAGGTGGATGTTGGCCCCGAGTGGGATGACGGTCTCTGCCATGCTGTGTCGGACGTTATTTTTCTTTGCGGCCTCTACGGTAACGGGAATCGTCGCTGCACTCGACATCGTTCCGAGCCCGGTGAAATAGGCAGGTAGCATGTTTTTAATGGACGTAAACGGGTTTCTACCAGTAACCGCTCCAGCTGTCGTGAACGTGCCGAGCAAGTAGATCCAATGCGTTCCAATTGCAAGGATAAGAACGAGTGCAAAGGAAGCGAGTGTTTCCCATACTGTACCGTCTGCGGCCATTTCTGCAAAGATGCTTGCAATATAAAAAGGCAATAACGGGATGACGACGTTCCATAACAGCTTTTCGATGATTGTTTTTCCTTCATCGAAGAATCGCTTCAATGTTGGAGATTCGGTTCTCGCAATGCCGATCCCGAAAACAAAGGCCATGACGAGAGCGGTAATGACCCTAGTGCTGGGTCGATTTCAAGTTCGAACAGCGGAGAGAAGCCACTTTCTTCACCAACATTGGGTTGTGATTCGGTAATGAATAAAGGAAGAACAATAAGTGCAATCACAAACGATAACACACCGGCGAGCACAGATGAGATGTAAGCAATTCCTGCGCTTAATCCTAACGTTTTGCCTGAGTCAGCGCCCATGCTAGCGACACCACTCGTAATAAAAAATAGAATCACAAAAGGGATAATAAAACCTAAAAACTGACCGAAAATCATCTGAAAGGTGACGACAGTTTCCATAACAGCTGAAGGGAGTTGGGTCGCCACGAGTCCGATAACAATCCCGGCGACAATCCCGATGAGCAATTTAATGATGAGTTTCATTCGCTTCTCCTCTCTATTGCTTGAGTTGGTTTACAACAGCCGGATCGGGTGTCACGTAGACGGTGCGCTGTTCATCGTAAGTAACAAACCCTGGTTTTGCCCCGTTTGGTTTTTTCACATGCCGAATGAGCGTGTAGTCGACTGGGACAGACCCGGATTCTTTCGCTTTTGAATGATAGGCGGCGAGTTGAGCGGCTTCCTGAAGGGTCTCCTCACTATATTCTTCGGCGCGAATGACAACATGTGAACCAGGAATGTCTTTCGTATGCAACCACGTATCCGTCTTTCTAGCAAACTTCATCGTCACATATTCATTTTGTTTGTTGTTTTTCCCTACATAGATGTCTATACCTTCACTTGAGCGAAAATGATCGGGTTTTGGTTTTTCAACTTTTTTCTTTTTGTTTTTTTGCTGTTTGTTCTTCAAGTAACCTTCTTCTTCTAATTCTTCTCGTACTTCTCGTAAATCTGCTTGAGCGATCGATTGTAGCTGTTGCAACAGACCATCAAAATAGTCAATCTCACTTTTCGTCTGTTTGAGCTGTTCGACAACCGCTTTTTGGGCGTTTTTCGCTTTATTGTATCTTTTGAAGTACATTTGAGCGTTGTCTGCCGGCGTTTTTTCTGGGTCAAGCTCGATCACAATTGTGGCACCTTCAGGGTCATAATAGTCCATAACTTCAGCTTTTGAATCGCCAAGCTTTAGTTGGTGCATATGCGCAGTCAAAAGTTCCCCGTATTTCTGATTTTGCAAATCGTCTTCTGCTGAACGAGACGTAGCGAATAATTTCTTTTGCTTTCTTTCGTTCTTTTGCAGTTGGTTTCGAATAAAGCGATCAAGGTCGTACGCTTGCTGCTTTACGCGATCTCTTTCCGCTTTGCCTCGATAGAACCATCAATCATTTCGTTCACCGTTTCGTATCGGCTCGTTTCACCACCAAGATGCTCAAGAGGGAAAAGATAGAAGTACTCTTTTTGATGATGGGTCATGACGACAGGTTCGACCTGATGATTTCGAACACGGTCCATCGTCGTTAGAAAGGCACGAACGAGTGATTGTCGTCCTCCTGATCCAGCGACATGAACCATTTCTTTTGTAATGAGTGGGCTTAATCCTGAATAGCTGTTTAACAATTGTTTGTCCAGGCGCCCGCCGTTCCAATCGATCTTACGAAGCAGATCCTCGTCACTTGCGGAAAAAGGATTGTTTTTATGTTGGCTTGGCGGCGGGGTATACGCTTGTCCTGGCAGCAGTGTTCGATGACGGTTTACAGCAGGAGATACGTGCTTAATAGCGTCAATAAGCTGGTCCTCGTCATCAATTAAAAGTAAGTTGCTATGCTTACCCATAATCTCAATGTGCAATCGCTTTTCTTCGCGATCGCCAATTTCATCAGTTCCTTCAATTGTTAGTTGTGCGATTCGCTCCATCCCAACTTGTGAAATGTCGCGAATGAATCCACCTTCCAGATGCTTTCGTAAAATCCGGCAAAACATCGGTGGTTCTTTATGGCTCGCCTCAGGGGCTTCGCTAAAATGCATTCTTGCGAAACTTGGGTGAATAGAAAAAAGCACCGTATGATTTTGACGGTGGTTACGGATCGTTACGTACACTTCAGTATTGGTTGGTTGTTTTATTTTTGTAATTCTTCCATTGAGTAATGCTTCTTGCCATTCGTTTATGACAGAACGAAGCACCAATCCATCAAAAGACATCGAATCACCCTTTCTTGCAATGAACAGTATAGCATGTTTTGTCCCATTGCTGAATAGGATGGATTATTGAGAAGTCCAAGCTGTGGGGTGGGAAGAGATGAAATGGCACCAGACGGATCCATATGCCGTATACAAAGCGTTAAATACGGACAGTGAAGAAGGGTTAAGTAAAGAAGAAGCGGCTAGACGATTACACATCCACGGTCCAAATCGTTTAATGGAAGAAAAAAGCACACCTTGGCCGATTTTGTTCATGGAGCAATTCAAAGATTTTATGGTCATGATTTTACTTGTGGCCACTTTTGTATCTGGGCTTCTAGGTGAATACATCGACGCGCTCGTCATTATGGGGATTGTGCTCGTCAATGCATTGCTCGGCTTCTTTCAAGAACGGAAAGCAGAACGCTCGCTACATGCGTTAAAAGAGCTATCTGCCCCCGAAGTGACGGTGCTTCGTAACGGGAAGTGGCAAAGCATTCCGTCCGCAGATGCGGTGCCTGGGGACATTGTCCAACTTGAAAATGGCGACCGAATCAGTGCAGACATTCGTCTCATTGAGACGATGAGGCTAGCGATTGAAGAGTCATCCCTCACGGGAGAGTCAGTGGCAGCGGAGAAATACGAAGGGTTATTGCATGATGAGAAAGCGCCACTAGCCGACCAACATAACATGGCGTTTGCCGGAACGCTCGTAACGAGAGGGCGAGGCAGGGGAATAGTCGTGGGTACCGGCATGAAAACCGAGATGGGAAAGATCGCCCATTTGTTGCAAACGACAGAAACGGTCATGACTCCGTTACAACGCCGTCTTGCACAACTAGGCAAAGTGCTAATTATCGGTGCGATTTTGCTCACCATTCTCGTTGTAGTGCTTGGTATTTTGCAAGGGCAACCGACGTATGAAATGTTTCTTGCGGGTGTGTCTCTTGCCGTTGCTGCGATTCCTGAAGGATTGCCTGCGATTGTGACCGTCGCTTTAGCACTAGGAGTACAACGGATGATTCGCTATAAAGCCATTGTGAGAAGACTTCCGGCGGTAGAAACACTCGGATGCGCGTCCATCATTTGTTCTGATAAAACCGGAACATTGACGAAAAATGACATGACGGTCACGGAAGTTTGGACTTGGTCGGAACACGTCGCTCTGGACGGTGTAGGTTTGACCGGATCATTTACGAATAACGGCGTACCGACAAAAGGGTCTAGAGATATTCAAGACGTTCTTTATTATGGATTAATTTGTAATAATGCAGAACTAAAACGGACGACCGAGGAAGATCGCAAATCAAACATTACGACGGAGCAACAGTACACATTGAGTGGAGAACCAACGGAGTCCGCCCTCGTACTAGCAGCGGCCCGTGGGGGATGGTTTTATGAAGACGTGTCCCGTTCCGTAACAAGAATCGATGAACTACCATTCGATTCAACAAGAAAAAGAATGACCGTCGTGATGAAACAAAAAGACGGCAAAAAGTTCGTCGTCACAAAAGGGGCACCAGATGTACTCATTTCAAGGTGTACAACGATCCAAGTAAATGGCCACGTCAAACCACTAACGAAAGAAATGAAGCAAAAGTGGGAAAGAAGTGTTAGTCAATTTGCTTCTCAAGCGTTACGGACAATTGCGGTTGCGGTCCGGCCGTTGCCAGAAGGGAACCATGAAGCGGCTGATGTGGAGTCAAATATGACACTTATCGGACTAGAAGCATGATGGACCCACCAAGACCAGACGTTAAGGATGCCATCCATGAGTGCCGTGAGGCAGGAATTAAAACGGTAATGATTACTGGGGATCACGTGGAAACGGCGCGGGCAGTGGCTAAAAGTTTGAACATGTTGCCTGACCACGGCAAAGTCATGACTGGGCAACAGCTCGATCAATTGAGCACAGAAGATTTTAAGCGAGAAGTCGGAAAAACGTATGTTTTTGCTCGTGTAACCCCTGAACATAAATTAAAAATTGTAAAGTCTATGCAGTCCAACGGCCACGTCGTTGCGATGACAGGTGATGGTGTGAATGATGCCCCAGCATTAAAAGCGGCGGATATCGGGGTTGCCATGGGGAAAACGGGGACAGATGTCGCCAAAGAAGCAGCGGCACTCGTACTTGCTGACGACCATTTCTCGACGATTAAAGCGGCGATTGAAGAAGGAAGAAATATATACGATAACATCCGAAAGTTTATTCGTTATATGCTCGCTTCCAACGTCGGAGAAATTCTTGTTATGCTATTTGCACTGTTGCTTGGCTTGCCACTCCCACTTGTGGCGATACAAATTCTATGGATAAATCTTGTTACCGATGGCTTGCCAGCGATGGCACTTGGGGTTGACCGTGCAGAAAGTGATGTAATGAAACGCGCTCCACGGCATCCGAATGAAGGGATTTTTGCTAGAGGGCTAGGAACGAAAGTCATTACGAGAGGGTTGTTAATTGGTCTTGCAACGTTAGCAGCATTTGTCATTACACTTTATGGAAGTGGTGGATTGCCAGATTTAACGAAAGCACAGACGGTTGCGTTTACAACACTCGTCGTTGCCCAGCTCATCCATGTATTTGATTGCAGAAGCGAGTATTCAGTCTTTCACCGAAACCCGTTCGGTAATCGAACGCTCGTATTTGCTGTACTTCTGTCATTCATCATGATGCTTGCGGTCGTATACGTACCATTCTTACAACCGATCTTCTATACAACCGCATTATCGCTAAACGAATGGTTCTTAATTATCGGTCTCGCAGCAATTCCAACCGTTGCTCTAAGCTGGTCTGGTTTAAGAAGGAAACAATAATAACATTATGTAAACAAAAAGCAGCCCTAGGATGGGCTGCTTTTTTTGTGAGAAAGTGAGAGCTGACGCGATTAGGTTTACGAAATATAAAAGAAAAAGGGCTAACGGCCATATTGGCATCATTAGCCCCGAACCCCGGTAATTGTTTTACAAACTCGTCGATGCCCTCACGTTAAATGTAACGTTACCGCTTGATGCATCCACATCTCCTGTGATCATTACCGGAATGTCATGATTGTTTTGAAATTTGAGATCCGCCCATCCCCAACTGACCATCGCATCTTCGCCTTCAGGGACGTAATCGATCGGTAAGGAGTGGTGATGACGTTCGGTAACATCCAGTCCAGCATCGGCAATGGCATTGTATAACGTTGTTGACGTTTGACAAATGCCTCCACCCATGCCGTTCGTAAATTCACCGTCTACGATAACATTTGCCTCTTGATACCCTCGTTCAGCACTCGCTTGCCCGACGACTTCATGGAAGGAGAAAGAATCCCCTGGACCGAGGACGACACGATTGATACTTTCCGTCGATATTCGGATGTTCTCGACTCTACCGGTCGTATTGGTGTTAAAAGAAGTTGTAAAGGAGCCGATCACTTCGGCACCAATATTCTCTAAATCATCTTCTGATACGTTTGGTTCGTTAATGTCAAGTGGAAGTTGAATCTCTCGCCCATAGTAAGAAGCGTCAAGCACGCGTTCTACGAGCTCGCCTTCTCTTAGAATGACTTCGCTTCTTCCACCTTCTAAAGCGCCGTCAATATTCTTAGGGGTTTGCATGGAACGATCATAACCCTCTTCGCCTCTGGCCAAGTTTTTCGCCCAGCCGGATAAATAATCCTCATTGAGTTGGTCTGCCTCTAATTCAACTCGAAAATCGTCATTGCCTTCTTCGTATACGACGACTTTCTTCTCCGGAGCTGTCTTCATCTCATTCTCGGCGTGAACCGAGGAGACGGATGCGACAGAGGTAGGTTGGTCTACCGTCCCGCAACTTGCTAGAAATGCTGTACAAATAATCATTGGAAATAAGGTATGTTTCTTCATCACAAACCTCCATATATATCTTATCTATATTGTCGATATCTTGAAATAAAAGTTACATATAATTGTAATGTCACTGTCATTAATATACCATAAATTGGTATGAAATTGTGAGATTGATCATTGACATATGCCGACAAAATCCTCCTTTCTCATGTCAGAACACGCATAAATAGGCGCGTACTTGTTGTTCTCTTGAAAAACGTATACAATAAACGGGTGGATGTGATGACTGTAATGAAAGCATGACCGGATATGGTCGTTCCAACTTCTCGAGCGACCGTGAACATGTCATTGTTGAGATAAAGAGTGTGAATCACCGCTTTTTTGACGTGTCAATGCAACTTCCAGATGAGTATTTGGAAATGGAGTCAGCCATTACAGCACGAATAAAAAAGCAGATTCATAGAGGGAAAATACACGTTTTGATTACGGTCAAAGCGAGTGAACATCAAAAGCAGACGGTGTCTGTTGATTGGGCACTTTTTGATCAGTATGTAAAGGTAGCTAAAAACATGATCGATCGTCATGAAATTATAGAAAAGCAGCTCTCTTTTGGTGAGTGGCTTTTTCGAACAAATATCATTTTCGAAAGTACGAGCATGGATAGGACGTCAACATTCGCAGCGGACGTATTCAAAGCCGTAGAAGAAGCGATACTCGAAATGATGTCGATGCGTAGTGATGAAGGCAAGCACTTGCAAACAGATATTGAAAAACGCTTACAAAGTGTGAGACGATATACGGAGGCAATTTCAGCCCACCAACATGAAGCGACCGAACAGTTTCGTGAGAAGTTAACGACCCGAATGAAGGAAATGGGTGTTGGCATTGACATTGACGATGATCGGTTAATGACAGAAGTTGCGATTATGGCTGAAAAAAGTGATATTTCCGAGGAATTGACTCGACTAGCATCTCATGCAGAGCAGTTCGAACAAGTCATGGGTGAAGCTGGACCGATTGGGCGCAAGTTGGACTTTATTTTACAAGAAATGAATCGTGAGGCGAATACAATCGGTTCCAAAGTAAAGGGAACAGCCATTCCTAGTTTGGTCATTGAAGTAAAAGCAACGCTCGAAAAGCTAAAGGAACAAGTGCAAAACATCGAGTAACCGATGTGCAGAGAGTGAGGGTTTCTATTGAATGTAAAGTTAATTAATATCGGTTTTGGTAATATGGTATCTGCAAACCGCATCATCTCGATTGTAAGTCCCGAATCTGCACCGATAAAACGAATTATCCAAGAAGGCAGAGACCGCAATATGTTGATTGATGCTACATATGGAAGACGAACGAGGGCGGTTATCATCGCCGACAGCGACCATGTCATTTTGTCAGCAGTACAACCAGAAACGGTCGCACAAAGACTGCACTCAAAAGACGAATCTGAAGAAGATTAACCGAAGGAAGTGAACAGCTTGAAAAAAGATCCAGGTCTGTTGATTGTTCTTTCAGGACCAGCAGGGGTCGGTAAAGGAACGGTCTGCAATGCTCTTCGAAGTGTTGACCAACGGGTCTCCTACTCCGTGTCCGCAACAACAAGAGAACCACGTGAAGGCGAGCAAGAAGGCGTCAACTACTTCTACAAATCAAAAGAAGAATTCGAGCGCATGATTGCTCATGATGAACTGCTGGAATGGGCAAAGTACGTGGATAATTACTACGGCACGCCGCTCCACTATGTTCAAGAAACAGTGAAAAAAGGGTCCGACATTATTTTAGAAATTGAAGTTCAAGGTGCAGCGAAAGTGAAACAAAAGTACCCAGACGGTATTTTTATTTTTCTTGCCCCACCGAACTTGGCAGAACTTCGAAAAAGGATTGAAGGCCGAGGTACGGAGGAAATGGACTTAATCAATCAGCGAATGGACGTTGCAAAAGCCGAGATTGAGATGATGGCGCAATATGATTACGTCGTCGAAAATGATCAAGTTGAACGTGCTGTTGAGCGAATCCAAGCGATTGTACAAGCGGAGCACTTAAGGCAAGAGCGTGTGATTGACCATTATCGAAACCAAGTGGAGGTGAATGAATAAATGTTATATCCATCCATTGATTCATTGTTAAAACGAATTGATAGCAAGTACTCACTAGTGACGATCTCAGCGCAGAGAGCGCGAGCACTTCAAGAAACAGAAGAAGGATCACAAGGTGTTGAAAAACCGGTATCAAGAAAATATGTCGGTGTTGCTCTAGAGGAAATCGAAGACGGATACTTGAGCATTAAAAAGTAACAGGGGTTTTCTAAATCGAGAAGGGTGGTTCGCCGCCTTTCTCGATTTTTTTCAAGTTTAGATACGTTGAACGTTAGATTTGCCATATGGGCGCTATATAAGTTGAACTAATGAATGTCACTCAATTGTAGGTTAGGTGTTGTTCTAGGATTTTGTACTACTCCAACTGGTTCTACTTAAATCGTCTGACTCAACCTTAAAAAAGGGATTGGGAGGAGACTGTCGTTCATTTCCTGTAAAGGCGGGCGATCTGCTTCCATAAACGTCTGTTTGGAAGCAGACGTCCATGGATTGGAACTAAAACAGGACCAAAACGGGTATGGTCGGTGAATCTGTTTCCAATCCAAGCTCTTTGGAAGCAAAAAAAGTATTCAGCTACCCCAAAATCCTATGGAGACTTCGCCCGATGATCCCCCTTGGAAAGGTGATGGGAATCAAGTACCAACAACGCAAATCAGGAAAATCTAAAATTCTCACGATATCGATCTCCGCGAAAGAAGGATGTAGGAGTTTTTATAGGGTCGTCATCCGGTATGGGATGACTTTCTCAGATTTGACCACGTGCTCGGCTGATATTGTACCATTGGGCTTGATGGGATGTGATTTCTAGCTGCTATGGTAAGATTATCGATCCATTCCCCGCTCCAACGTTCAGCCCGCATGCTCGGCAAGTCTATGTAGCTCTTTGTAGTTGCTTCACTAGTAACGAATAAACCCTGCTCTGCCGTCAGATGAATTTCTTTTAAACATTATATATAGAAGCAAACGAGCGAAAGCATCAGGCGCGATGAAAGGTACATAATGGTGTTATACTAGCAACAAGGACAAAGAGAAAGGAGTGGCATGATGAAAAACAAAAAGGTTGTACTCTGTGTGACAGGAGGAGTTGCGGCGTTTAAAGCCGCGGCATTTGCTTCGAAGTTAAAGCAAACAGGCGCGAGCGTGAAAGTCATTATGACAGAAAGCGCAAAGCAATTTGTCACGCCACTTACATTCCAATCGTTAACACGAGACCGTGTGTATGAAAATACATTTATAGAAGAAGATGTTGAAGTTATTGCTCATATTGACGTAGCGGACTGGGCGGATGCGTTTATCGTTGTTCCAGCTACAGCAAACTTTATTGGGAAGTACGCGAATGGGATTGCCGATGATATGCTCACGTCAACGTTACTTGCCACACGAGCCCCTGTCTATCTTGCGCCGGCGATGAATGTGAACATGTATGAACATCCAGCTGTTGTAGAAAACATGGACCGTCTTCGGTCCCGTGGCGTGAAGTTTGTTGAGCCAGGCGCTGGCTATTTGGCGTGTGGCTGGATCGGCAAAGGCAGGCTTTCAGAACCTGAAGATTTATTGGCCTATTTACAGCAAGAGCTTGAAGCCGAAACATCCGACCTTAAAGGCAAAACATTTGTCGTTACTGCAGGTCCTACGAGAGAAGTGATTGATCCGGTAAGGTTTATTAGCAATCGCTCATCTGGAAAAATGGGGTATAGCATTGCCCGAGCAGCAGCAGAACGAGGGGCAGAAGTCATACTCATCAGTGGTCCTGTCACTTTAGACGTTCCGGTCGGTGTGACACGTGTCTCTGTAACGAGTGCAGAAGAAATGTATGAACAAACGCTTGCCTATTATGACGAAGCTGATGTGGTTATAAAAACCGCTGCAGTGTCTGACTATCGACCTGTCGATCGAGATGAGCATAAAGTGAAGAAGCAAGACGGCACGCTCACACTCGAATTTGAGCGAACGAAAGATATATTAGAAGAACTCGGAAGAAAGAAGACGAACCAAGTTCTTATCGGGTTTGCTGCCGAGACAAGAGACGTGATTCGGTATGCTGAAGACAAGTTAGAAAGAAAGAACTTGGATTTGATCGTCGCCAACAATGTGAATGACGACACCATTGGATTTGAAAGCGATGAGAATGAAATTACGATTATCCGAAAAGACCGCTCCAACGAACCGCTAGCACGTTCAGAGAAGTCCGCACTCGCTCAGAAAATTGTGGAAGAAGCACGTCAGTTACTGGAAGGAGCCGGTAATCGTGTACGCGAAGGTGATCGTTGATGTGCCGGCCGGTGGCGTGGATCGCACGTTTGATTACCGCTTAAAAGAAGAACACATAAATGTGGCAACTGCGGGTATGCGTGTTCTCGTGCCGTTTGGAGCAAGAAAGCAAACGGGTTTTATTACTGAAATCACCTCTTCCTCAACGGTGAAAAAGGTCAAATCAATCCATGAGCTCCTCGATGTGACCCCTGTCCTCAATGGTGAACTGCTTGAACTCGGGCAATGGCTCGCAAAAGAAACGATCTGTTTTCAAATTACGGCGTTTCAGGCGATGATTCCTGCGGCAATGCGGGCAAAGGCCCAAAAACAATTGCATCGGAGTGATGACGAAGTTACGCGCTTGCCTATGGAAATTCAAGCGTTATTCGGACAGAAGACGACGATCGATTGGAAAGACGTGCCTCAACAAAAGAAGATCCTCACGCAAATTCAAACAGGGATTGTAGCTGGTCAATTGCGCGTAGGTTATAAACTGAAAGACAGTGCCAAACATCGAGAACAAAAAGCGGTCCGGGTCGTACAGACGGACGAAACGCCAAGCACGGACCAACAAAAGAAGACGCTTAACCTGATTACAAAAAAAGAGCAGCCCGTCGCCGTAGCATCGCTCATCAACGATGAGTCTCTAAGCCGCTCAACGATTCAAACGTTAGTAAAAAATGGTTTTTTAATTGAAGAGCATGTTGTAATTGAACGAAACCCTTATACTGCTGCAGAAGGGGACGGTAAAGAGCAAAAAGCGACACTGACAACGGATCAAACAACAGCAGTTCACGCACTAATACAAGGCGTGAAATCAAATCAAGCGAAAACGATGCTTCTTCACGGAGTGACCGGTAGTGGGAAGACTGAAGTGTATTTACAAGCGATTGAGGAAGTCATTCATGCTGGCAAAGAGGCCATTGTTCTCGTTCCAGAAATTTCCCTTACCCCGCAAATGGTCAACCGGTTTAAACGTAGGTTTGGAGATGCCGTAGCCGTCATGCACAGTGCCTTATCAACGGGAGAGCGGTATGACGAATGGATGAAAATTCAACGAAAAGAAGTGCAAGTTGTCGTCGGTGCGCGTTCCGCTGTGTTTGCTCCTTTTGAAGACATCGGCCTCATTGTGATTGATGAAGAACACGAAAGTAGCTATAAACAAGAAGATTACCCGAGGTATCATGCACGAGAGGTTGCGATTCGTCGTAGTGAAAATCATCAGTGTCCGGTGCTCTTAGGTAGTGCGACTCCGGCGTTGGAAAGTTATGCACGGGCGTTAAAAGGAGTTTACCAACTGTTGGAGCTTCCTAAACGTGTGAATGAGAAACCGTTGCCAGACATTCACTTTGCCGATTTGCGTGATGAACTGCGAAGTGGAAATCGTTCTGTTTTCTCTAAAGAATTGCTAGACAAGATTAAAGAGCGCCTCGAACGAAAAGAGCAGACGGTATTGTTTCTTAATCGAAGAGGTTTCTCTACATTTGTCATGTGTAGAAGCTGTGGGTTTGTTGGCATGTGCCTCACTGTGAAATCTCCCTTACGTATCACCAACGAGGAGAGCGATTAAAATGTCACTATTGCAGCTATGAAGAAGGGATGTATGAGACGTGTCCTGAATGTGAAAGTGATCAAATTCGTTATTTTGGGACAGGTACTCAACGGGTGGAAGAAGAATTGCAGAAACTTCTTCCCGAAGCGAAGATTATTCGTATGGATAACGACACGACGCAAAAGAAAGGCTCACATGAAAAGCTGTTGAAAGCATTTGGCAATCAAGAAGCCGACATCCTGCTCGGCACCCAGATGATTGCCAAAGGTCTCGACTTCCCGAACATTACACTCGCGGGCGTATTAACTGCGGACACACTATTAAACCTTCCAGACTTCAGAGCACCAGAGAGAACCTTTCAATTGCTTACCCAACTAGGTGGTCGAGCCGGTCGTGACGAATTGGAAGGAGAAGTCATTATCCAAACGTACACACCGGAGCATTACGCAGTCGCTCTCGCTGAAGGTCATGACTATGTCCGTTTCTTTCACCGGGAGATGCAGCAAAGAAAGGTCGCTGGTTATCCGCCTTATTATTATTTGTGTTTGATCACGTTTTCTCACGAATATTTAAAAGAGGCGATGAATGCATGTAGCTTTGCCGCTTCACGGTTAAAGGAGCGCCTCAGTGAGGGTGCGGTTATTTTAGGACCAACACCGTCACCAATTAGTCGGATCCAAGATAGATATCGATGCCAATGTTTGATAAAATATAAAGATGAGCCTCATCTCGTTCATGAGCTTCGTGAGTTGTTTGCTCATTACCAACAAGAAATTCATAAAGACAGCCGGTTTATGGCGATTGATCGCCACCCTAACTTATTCATGTAGCCCCCACGCTGTTGGGGGTTTTTGCACGAAAGTTGCATAATAAAGGAAGTGTAAATCAATGAAAATTGTGTTTATGGGTACACCTGACTTTGCCGTTCCTGTCCTTCAATCACTCGTCGAAGAGGGGCATGATATCATTCGCGTCGTTACCCAACCGGACCGACCGAAAGGTCGAAAGCGTGAACGGGTGAAAACACCTGTGAAGGTCGAGGCAGAAAAACATGGGATTGAAGTGTTTCAACCTGAAAAAGTCAGGGAGGAAGCTGCTGTTAAGCACGCCGTTTCTGGCGATCCTGATTTGATTGTAACGGCGGCATACGGGCAATTGTTACCGGAGTCGTTGCTCGAAGCACCGGTGCATGGAGCGATTAATGTCCACGCATCATGCTCCCGAAGTATCGCGGCGGTGCCCCGATCCACCAGGCAATTATTGATGGCGAAAGTGAAACCGGCGTAACCATTATGTACATGGTTAAAAAGCTCGATGCCGGGGCGATGCTTTCTCAAGAGCGAATAGCGATTGAGCCAACAGACACCGTTGGTACGATGCATGACAAGTTAAGTGAGCTTGGATCAAAGCTGTTGCTTCATACCGTCAAGCAGATTGAGACAGGGACAGCGAAAGCAACCGAGCAAGATGAAACGAAAGTTTCGTACGCACCGAATATTTCTCGTGCTGCTGAACGTATTGACTGGAAGAATTCTGCCCAAGCTGTTTATAACCAAATTCGCGGCATGAATCCGTGGCCGGTTGCACATACGCACTGGCGTGAGGAAATGGTCAAATGCTGGGAAGCAAGTATCGAATCATCCGTTTATGAAGGTGTCCCAGGAGAAGTGGTTCACGTGGACAGAGACACATTGATCATACGTGCAGGGGATGGTCAAGGCGTGAAGTTGCGAGTCGTTCAACCATCCGGGAAAAAGCGAATGCAGGTGGAAGATTATTTACGAGGCAAAGGGCAAGACATTCGAGTAGGAGATTGTTTTGATGACAAATGATGGCAAGCAAAATGCTCGGTTTGTTGCAGCAGAGGTGCTTCACCGTGTCTTCTTTAAGGGTTCATACAGCCATTTAGCGTTGGATGAGGAATTACGTAGTAAAAGCTTGGAAAACGCAGACCAACGATTTGTCACTGAAGTCGTTTATGGTACAGTAAAACGGAAAAATACAATTGATTACATCTTGAATGCTCAGCTTAAGCAACCGGTCGAAAAAAATGACAAGCGCATACAGACGATCTTACGATTGTCTGTATATCAAATGTTTTATATGGACCGAGTGCCTGAGCGGGCCGCCATTCATGAAGCGGTAGAACTCGCTAGCCGATGGGGGCGCAAAGGGTTAAAAGGCTCATTAACGGTGTTTTACGTAATGTGTCCAGAAAAGGGCAACCGAGTTTTGAGCACTTGAGCGTAACGGAACGGATTAGCTTAACGACTTCTCACCCGGAGTGGCTCGTCAATCGGTGGTTGAACGATTACGGCGAAGTCGAAACCCTTCGTATGTGTGAGGAAAATACGAAGCGGGGGTCTACAACACTTCGCACGAACACGAGAGAGGTATCAAGGTCTGATCTTCAGATTGAACTAAGTGAAGAACACGTTCAAACTCATGAAGGGAACATCGCACCTGAAGCGCTTCGCGTATTGGAAGGACATGCACGAAGTAGTTCGGCATACGAACGAGGGCGATTCACCATTCAAGATGAAAGTTCCATGCTCGTCGCAAGAGCACTAGATCCTAAGGCCGGCATGACGGTTTTAGATGCATGTGCTGCACCTGGTGGAAAGACAACACACATCGCTGAGCTCATGAATGATGAAGGGACGGTCGTTGCTAACGATATTCACGAACACAAACAGCGGCTCATTAATCAACAAGTGAACCGTCTAGGATTAACGTGTGTATCGACGCGTACGAGTGACGCAAAAACGTTGCCCGACCAGTTTCCCTCTCAAACGTTTGACCGGATTTTAGTTGATGCTCCTTGCAGTGGTTTAGGAGTTCTACGAAATAAACCAGATATCAAATGGAATACCGATGAAGAGAGAATTAAAGGCTTACCTGTCGTACAGCAAGAAATCTTGCAACAGGTCGCTCCTTTGCTGAAAGATTTTGGTGTACTCGTCTATAGTACGTGCACCGTCTTACCTGAAGAAAATGAACATGTTATTCGTAAGTTTATGGAAACTCACCCTGAATTTGCATTCGATCGCACACTTAGCGAACGTTTGACGATTGAAGCCGCAAAAACGGGGCAATGTACGATACTTCCTCACCACTACGGAAGTGATGGATTTTATATTTGTGCTCTAATAAAGAAAGGAAGTGCCGATTCGTGAAAACCGTAACAAAAAATAAACGAGACGTAACCGCTACTGCTGAAGGTTCGAAACGGTCGATTTTTTCATTAACGTTTGATGATTGGAAGCAATGGATGAGTGAGAACAGCCAACCGCAATTTCGTGCGAAACAGATGTATGAGTGGCTGTATCGAAAGCGGGTAGAAAGCGTCGATGAAATGACGAATTTACCGTTAGATTTACGTGAGAAACTAAATGAAGAATTTATGTTTACAAGACTGAAAGAAGTGCTTAGGCAAACATCTGTTGATGGAACCGAAAAGTTTCTGTTTGAATTACACGATGGCTATTCGATCGAAACCGTACTCATGCGTCACGATTACGGAAACAGCATTTGTGTTACCACTCAAGTTGGTTGTCGCCTAGGATGTACATTTTGTGCTTCAACACTTGGAGGTTTAAAAAGGAATTTAGAAGCAGGAGAAATTACCGCTCAAGTTCTTGATGTTCAACGTGCGTTAGACGAGACGGGAGAAGGGGTCGACTCGATTGTTGTCATGGGAATTGGCGAGCCGTTTGACAATTACGATCACTTGATGGGCTTTTTAAGAACGGTCAATCACGATGAAGGGTTGAACATAGGCGCTCGTCACATCACCGTATCAACGAGTGGTATGGTACCGAAAATTTATAAGTTTGCCGATGAAGGAATGCAAATTAACTTTGCGATCTCTTTACATGCACCAAACTCTGAAATTCGTGGCCGGTTAATGCCGATTAATAAAGCATTCCCAGTCTCTAACTGATGGACTCAATCGTTTATTATCAACAAAAAACGAAGCGTCGTGTCACGTTTGAATACGGCCTGTTTGGCGGCGTAAATGATCAGGTTGAACATGCTGAAGAATTGGCAGAGCTGATTAAAGATATTCGCTGTCACGTGAATTTGATTCCTGTTAATGACGTGCCTGAAAGAGATTATGTCCGAACATCAAGAGAAGATATTTTCGCGTTTGAAAAAACACTCAAAGATAAAGGGGTACTCGTGACGATACGCAGGGAGCAAGGGCATGATATTGATGCTGCATGCGGACAACTACGCGCGAAAGAACGTGCGGAAGAAACGAGGGAGTAAATGTGGAGATTGCGTTTCGTACTGATGTAGGGAAACTACGTGAGCATAATGAAGATGCCGGAGATTACTTTCTGACCGACGAGTTATTGTTTGCCGTCGTGGCTGATGGCATGGGCGGGCACAATGCTGGAGATGTGGCGAGTGAAATGGCGGTTCAGTCAGTGCGAGAACGCTGGCAAGAGGCACCACCAGCAGCTGAGGAGGAAGCCATCAAACAATGGCTCCTCCAAACCGTTGAAGCTGCGAATCGCCGGATTTACGAGGCATCTGTCGAACATGAAGAAATGAGTGGGATGGGAACGACACTCATCTGTGCGCTCGTGTTTGGCGATCGTTTTATTACGGCTCATGTTGGAGATAGTCGTTGTTATGAACGAACAGAGGATGGCGTACTGCAAATTACGAATGATCATACCCTCGTTCATGAGCTCGTCAAATCAGGTCAGATTACGGAAGCTGAGGCGATGGTTCACCCTCGTAAAAATGTCGTCACTCGGGCACTTGGAACTGAAGAGCATGTGCAAGTAGATATAGGTACGCACCCGTTAGAAGGGACTCGCGAACTTCTTATTTGCTCGGATGGCCTTAGTGACAAGCTGACGACTGACGACGTAGAGGGTGCGCTTGCTTCACCGCAACTTGAAGAGAGCGCTGATGAGCTTTTGCAACTTGCTCTCACTCGTGGTGGAGAAGATAATATCACCTTCATCTTGCTTCGGCAGGAGGGGAGTGCGTAATGATCGGTTCGAGAATTGATGGTCGTTATGAACTGCTAGACATGATTGGTGGCGGGGGCATGGCCAATGTGTATCGCGCCCAAGATGTCATTTTAGAGCGTGAAGTGGCGGTTAAAGTACTGCAACCGCAATACATTCATGATGAGGAGTTCATTCGCCGTTTCAGAAGAGAAGCGCAAGCAGCGACCAGCTTGATTCATCCGAATGTTGTTGATATTTATGATGTCGGTGAAGAAGACCAGACATTTTATATTGTGATGAACTATATTGGTGGCAGTACGTTAAAAGATAAAATTATCGGAGAAGGATCGTTGCCGTTCACTGAAGTTCTTGAGATCTTCGATCAACTTACAGCAGCGATTAGCTATGCCCACGAACAAGGCATTGTCCATCGAGATTTAAAGCCTCAGAACATTTTGATTGATCATGATGGGACCGTAAAAGTGACGGATTTTGGGATTGCACGTGCAGTTTCCGCGGCGACGATCACTCATACAAATTCTGTGCTCGGCTCCGTTCATTATCTTTCGCCAGAACAAGCACGGGGAGGACATGTCACAGCTCAAGCCGACGTGTATGCGCTTGGCATTATTCTGTATGAAATGATTACAGGTGTATTGCCTTTTGATGCAGACTCTGCTGTTTCGATTGCTCTTAAACATCTACAAGAAACCATTCCAAATGCGAAGGATTTTCGACCAGATGTGCCAGAGAGCATTAACAATATCATTCGTAAAGCGACGGCGAAAGACCCACTCAAGCGCTATGCGAGTGTCCAAGAGATGCGCGCAGATGCTGAGACTGCCTTTTTGCCAGAGCGGTTAAATGAAGAGCCACTAGTCATTGAAGAAGTAGACGATGACCAAACCCGTGTGTTGCCTGCTCTATCAGATTTACAATCGGAAGAAGATACGATTGTTGCTTCTGGAGCAGATGAAGAACAAGCAGAAGCACCTGCACCAAAAAAGAAAAAAAAGAAGAAAAAATGGCTTATCCCACTCATTATCATTTTTATTCTGTTTCCTGCAGCCCTCGTTCTAGCACTTGTCGTCATCCCGTCTTGGTTAGCGGTTGATGAAGTTCAAGTCCCGGATGTGTTAGGAATGGATGTGAGTGAAGCGGAGACGCTGTTAGAAGAAAACAACTTGCTCATTAACATTGAACGAGAATTTCATGATGAATACGAAGAGGATATCGTTTACTATCAGACCCCTTCATCAGGGAGAAATGTGAAAGTTGATAGCTCTGTAATGCTCAGAGTAAGCGACGGGCCTGAGCAAGTGGAAATGGCAGATGTGACGGATATGAGTTTGGAAGAAGCTGAAGATGTGCTAGACGGCTTTGAACTTGATGTCAGTTTTGAACAATCTAGCGATGTTGACCCGAACACGGTCATGAGTCAAACCCCAAATCCCGGAGAAGAGGTCGTTGTCGACGAAACAGTCGTGCAGTTGGTCGTGAGCGAAACGCCAGAGTTCACGATTAGTGACTTAACAGGGTCGAGTGAGCAAGCCGCAAGCAATTATATTGAGTCTCATAATTTAAGCGGGAATTTCACGCGGGAACATTCTGATTCTGTTCCCGCTGGAAACATTATTTCTCATGATCCAGGACCGTTTGTAACGGTCTCAGAAGGCAGTGAAATTACGTTCGTTGTTTCTGAAGGCCCCCTCCAGTCGAAGAAGAGCCAACCGAGACGCGTTATGCAGAAATCCCAGTAAATGTGACGAATCCAGATGCTGGTGATGTGTTCACGATTCGCATAGAGTATGAAGATTTAAGTACAGACGGAGAAACCGATGTATTTGTCGAAGAGGAGATTACTGAATCCGAAGTGTATCTCGTCCCTCTTGAAGTAAGTCCGAGTGTTTCCGGTTCATATACGTTGTATGTAAATGATGAAGAGAGACAGTCAAATACGTTGGAATACGAAGGTGATTAAGTTGAGGTGGAGCATTTGAGGAAAGGTCAAATCGTCAAAGCAGTCGGTGGATTTTATGAAGTAAAGACGAGTACAGAAGTCGTGCGATGCCGAGCTCGTGGATTATTTAGAAAACAAAATATAAAGCCCCTCGTCGGCGACCATGTTGAGTTTCAAGATGACTACGTGCAAAAGGTCTTGCCACGAGACAATGAAATGCATCGACCGCCCATTGCAAACGTTGACCAGGCGCTGCTCGTCGTATCCATTGTCCAACCTGCCTTGTCCTCGTATTTATTGGATCGGCTTCTCGTTCATACCGAGGCGATGGACGTCGAAGCCGTCATTGTACTTACAAAAGCTGACATCGCAAGTGAAGAAGAACTGCAGCAAGCAGCAGCAATTGTGCGTCTTTATGAAGCGCTCGGGTATGAAGTCATTCAGATGTCTGACGACAACACGACAGAGAGAGTGAAAGTAGCGTTGGCAGGAAAAACGACGGTCGTTGCCGGCCAATCAGGTGTCGGCAAGTCAACGCTTTTGAATCGTATTGACGAAAGGCTAGCCCTCACGATTGGAGAAGTGTCAAAACATCTTGCAAGGGGCAAGCATACGACGCGCCATGTGGAATTGTTATCGGTAGAAGGTGGGCAAGTTGCGGATACACCAGGATTTAGCTCGCTTGATTTTACAGGCATAGAACTGGACGTATTGGCCGATTGTTTTATTGAAATTCATGAAACAGGCAAAGCTTGTAAGTATAGAGGTTGTACCCATCGAAAAGAAGACGGCTGTGCTGTGAAAGCAGCTGTGGAAACTGAACAGATTGCCCATTCTCGCTACGAAAACTATATAACATTCTTTACAGAAAAAGAAGAAGAAGAAAAACGGAGGTACTAGACATGACCTATATTGCCCCATCGATTTTATCAGCGGACTTCGCCAAACTAGGCGAAGACATTCGCGCGGTTGACAATGCCGATTTTATTCACGTGGATGTAATGGATGGGAAGTTCGTCCCGAATATCACAATCGGTCCGATGATTTGTGAGGCGGCAAAACGTTCGACAGCGTTGCCACTTGATGTGCACTTGATGATTGAAGATCCAGACAAATATGTAGAGGATTTTGTAAATGCAGGAGCAGACATTATTACGGTTCACGCCGAAGCGACAAAACATTTACACCGCACCATTCATTTGATCAAAAGCTTTGGTGTCCGGGCGGGCGTTGCAATAAACCCACATACACCTGTTGACGTCGTGCGCCATGTGATTCAAGATGTTGATCTCGTTCTACTTATGACGGTAAACCCTGGATTTGGCGGGCAACATTTTATTGACGCTGTTCTCCCGAAAATTCAAGAAGTAAAGCAGATGGCGGATGAAAAAAATGAATCGCTTCTCATAGAAGTTGATGGGGGAGTGAATGAGGAGACGGGGAAAGCTTGTGTACAGTCGGGGGCAAACATGCTCGTTGCCGGTTCCTTTATTTATAAACAACCGAATCGAAACGAAACGATTGAAAAACTTCGTCACGCAGTAAAATAATTTTTTTAAAAACGATGTACTATTTCCTTCTGGGTGAATATACATATAGAAGAATCCGTATGTGCCCGTCAGTAATTATTCTTCGGTAATAGCTGGCCTTCAAGGAGGAATAGTCATGAAATTTTATACGATCAAGCTTCCTAAGTTTCTCGGCGGAGTTGTTCGTGCAATGCTGAACTCATTTAAAAAAGATTGAGCGCCACAACACCCTGGAAAGAAAAAGCCTCGCGTTATGCGAGGCTTTTTCTTTCGTCGGTCGTAAAAAACCGGCTGGCGACGCGGATTATACGCGCTCCACCTTGCCGGCTTTCAAAGCTTTTGCAGATACATAAACTCGTTTTGGTTTACCGTCTACTAGAATACGTACTTTTTGTACGTTTGCGCCCCAACGACGTTTTGATGAGTTGTTCGCATGTGAGCGGTTATTCCCGCTTGATGGTCCACGACCCGTAACGTAACATTTACGTGCCATCATATTCCCTCCTTTACCTTAACACTTCCCTTACTTGCACTGAAACATCTTAGCATAGATTGTGCACAAAAATCAATATGGTTTTCTTAACAGTCGCTTTATAAAAGTCCAGAAATATAGTAAACTGTCGATAGTTCTCATTACAGATTGACGAAAGGAGGATGCTATGGCCTTAGAAATGAATTCACAACTAGGTACCATTGACATCTCTAGGGAAGTTGTTGCTACCGTTGCAGGAGGAGCAGCGACCGATTGCTACGGAATTGTAGGCATGGCCTCTCAAAAGCAGATTAAAGACGGCATTTCCGAACTACTAAAAAGAGATAATTTTTCTCGAGGGGTTGTCATTCGAGAAGAAAATGAAGATCTAATTATTGATATGTACATTATTGTCAGCTACGGAACGAAGATTTCCGAGGTGGCGTATAACGTGCAAACGAAAGTGAAGTATCAACTTGAAAAGCTGCTCGGCTTAAATGTGGAGTCAGTCAATATTTTTGTACAGGGTGTTCGTGTTACAAACCCGTAGCGTATGGATAAATGAGGTGGTATACAGTGTCGAATAAGATAGACGGCCAGATGCTTCTGGCCATGTTTACTGAGGGAGCAGCGTCGCTTGAGAAACATGCGAAGCGCGTCGATGCTCTAAATGTATTTCCTGTGCCAGATGGTGATACAGGAACAAATATGAGCTTGACCATTCGGTCAGGTGTCAAAGAAATGAACCAAGGCAATTCAGCTTCAGCAAGTGAAGTGGCAAAACGATTTTCGAAAGGATTGCTTATGGGAGCAAGAGGCAATTCTGGTGTGATTTTGTCTCAACTGTTTCGCGGATTTGCCAAAGGAATTGAGCAAAAGCAAGAACTAGACGGTACGCATTTGGCCGAAGCATTAGACGCTGGAGTAGAAACGGCGTACAAGGCGGTTATGAAGCCTGTAGAAGGCACGATTCTTACGGTAGCTAAAGATGCAGCAGCAGCTGCAAAGAAAGCTGTGAAGAAGCATCGGGACGCCGAAGAGTTACTCGCCATTGTCATTGAAGAAGCGAAGGCGTCTCTTAAGCGAACACCAGACTTGTTGCCAGTGCTTAAAGAAGTCGGCGTTGTTGACTCTGGTGGCCAAGGGCTCGTTTACATTTACGAAGGAATGATGGCGGCTCTGCGAGGCGAAACGACCGATGATTACGCAACAGAGCAACCAACAATGGAAGAGCTCGTTACGGTCGAACACCATAATATTCAAGGCGATATGGCTGCTGAAGACATCGAGTTTGGCTACTGTACAGAAGTAATGATTCGCTTTGACGATGAGAAAGTGAAGAAGAATCCTTATGTGGAAGATGATTTTCGTAACACGTTGAGTCAATACGGAGATTCACTACTCGTCGTAAGTGATGAGGACCTCATTAAGATTCATATTCATGCTGAGCATCCGGGCTTTGTGATGAACGAAGCGCAAAAGTATGGCGATCTTACTCACGTGAAAGTCGATAATATGAGAGATCAGCATGCGGCTCTTTCTAACGATTATGATGGTCACATACCTGCCGCGGCGCCAGGTGAGCAAAAAGACTTTGCGCTCATTACCGTTGCGATGGGAAGTGGTGTCAGTGAGCTATTTAAGAGCATTGGCGTTGACGAAGTAATCGAAGGTGGACAGACGATGAACCCGAGTACTGAGCAGCTGACTCGGTCCATTGAACGTTTTAATGCGAAGCATATCTTTTTGATTCCAAATAACAGCAACATCATTATGACGGCTGAGCAAGCCGCTGAAGTGAGCGATAAAGATGTTCGAGTCATCCCAACAAAGTCTGTGCCACAAGGGTTAAGCGCTTTATTTGCGTTTAATGGCATGCAAGATGTTGATCAGAACCAAGAGGAGATGACCGATAGTATTCAACATGTCCGTAGTGGACAAGTGACGACGTCAATTCGAGACACGTCCATCGAAGGCATCGACATTAAAAAAGACGACTACATGGGGCTTGTTGAGAATAAAATTGTTAGTGCAGGTGATCCGTTAAACGAGACACTTGTAAAAGTGACCGAGAAGATGATCGATGAAGACACGGAAATGGTCACCATCATTAGCGGGGAAGACGCGGAACAGTCGTGTACAGATGCGCTCATTAAGCATATTGAAAGCCATCACCCAGACGTTGAGACTGAAGTACACGAGGCAAACAGCCACTGTATCATTATATTATAGCTGCTGAATAGCAGGGGGGATGGTTGAACGATGACACGTGTGAAGATCGTCACAGACAGTACGGCGGATATTCCTAAAGATCTTGTTGAAGAACTAGATATTACGGTCATTCCACTAAAGGTGAACTTTTCTGAGCAAGAAACGTACTTGGACGGGGAAGAACTTTCACCGGCGCAGTTTTATGAGAAGTTGGGGAAGACGAGTGTGATGCCGACAACTTCTCAGCCGTCACCTTATGACTTTGAAACGCTCTACTCAAAAATTAGCACAGATGCAGATGAAGAGACGATCGTGTTTTCGATACACCTTTCATCCAAACTTAGCGGTACTTACCAAGCGGCGAGCATTGCAGCAGGAGAAGTTGAAGACAAGATTCGTGTTCATGTGATTGATTCTAAAAAGGCGAGTTATTCCATTGGGATTATCGTAGAGGATGTTGCTAGACTTGCTGCAACTGGGGCGAGTGCGGAACAGGTACAAGCGCGAATTGATGAGTTGCTTGAATCAACATCGGTATACTTTCTTGTCGAGACACTTGAATATCTGCAAAAAAACGGACGTATTGGAAAGGCAGCAGCACTTATCGGTTCGCTATTAAAGATGAAACCGATCTTATCACTTTCGAAAGAAGGGGAAGTGTACCCTTTTGAAAAAGTACGAGGCCGCAAGAAGGCAATTGATAAGATTGTCGAGACACTCGCTGCGGAGTATAACGATCAGCCCGTGAAGATTGGTCTTTCACATGCAGTCGCGAGTGATGTCGGTGATTCTGTTCTTGAAACCGTCTCGTCTAGGCTTAATACGGTGTCAACAGTCAAAACAGAAATTGGGGCTGTCATCGGTACACACGTAGGGCCGGGAACCATCGCAATCATGGTGATCCCTGCAGATGAAAACAAGTAAACCTTCGGTTGAGAGGGGATTAGCATGAAGTATCGGAGTGTAACAGAAATTATAGGGCCGATTATGATCGGTCCATCTAGTTCACATACGGCGGGTGCGGCAAGAATTGGTCGGCTCGCAAGATTATTGTTTCATGAGCAACCTGAGCGCGTGAACATCCACCTATACGGGTCGTTTGCAAAGACGTATAAAGGTCACGGAACCGATGTTGCTCTTATCGGTGGATTGTTGGATTTCGACACGTTTGATGAGCGAATCCCACAAGCGAAAGAGCTTGCAAAAGAAAGAAAAATGCGTGTCAGATTCCATGAAGAAGATGCGATAATGGACCACCCAAACACAGTTAAGCTCCGTCTTGAGGCGAAGGAGAAATCAATGGAACTCGTTGGGATATCCATTGGTGGTGGGAAGATTGAAGTGGTGGAGCTTAATGGCTTTCAACTTAATTTATCAGGACATCATCCTGCCCTTCTCATTGTCCATCAAGATCGTTACGGCGTAATTGCTAACGTCGCCAACCTTTTAGCAGCGCACAAAGTAAACATTGGGCATATGGAAGTTTCACGTAAAGAAAAAGGTCGAGAAGCGTTAATGGTGATTGAAATGGATCAATCCGTCACAGATGACATGATTGAATCGTTAGAACGTCTCGAACACATTACACAAGTAGCGAAGCTGAATGAATGATATTGAGGTGATCACTAATGTTTCGGAATGTAGCTGAATTGATCGAACGCACGGATCGTGACCAGATCTCGATTTCAGAGGCGATGATTCGCCAAGAAGTTGAAGTGACCGGACGAAGTCGAGAAGCGGTCTTAGAAGATATGGATGAGAAATTAAAGATCATGGAAGATGCGGCAAAGCGTGGGGTAGAAGAGGATATTCGTTCTGTGTCTGGACTCACCGGTGGTGATGGTAAGAAGCTCGAACAATACATTGCCGAAGGCAAAGGGCTAAGTGGGGACACGGTGCTCCATGCCGTCAGTCGTGCGATGGCGACCAATGAAGTGAACGCCGCTATGGGCATGATTTGTGCGACGCCAACAGCGGGGTCTGCTGGAGTTGTACCCGGTACGCTTTTTAGTCTTAAGGACAAGCTAAACCCTTCAAGAGAAGCGATGCAAAGGTATTTATTAACGTCAGGTGCTTTCGGACTTGTTGTCGCCAACAATGCATCCATTTCTGGTGCAGCAGGTGGTTGCCAAGCTGAAGTCGGTTCGGCAGCAGGTATGGCTGCTGCGGCAGCGACTGAACTTGCTGGAGGGACACCAAGGCAATCTGCTGAAGCGATGGCGATGGCGTTAAAGAATATGCTCGGCCTCGTTTGTGACCCTGTAGCTGGACTCGTAGAAGTTCCTTGTGTTAAAAGAAATGCAGCTGGAGCGGCCATTGCTATGGTAGCTGCTGACATGGCTCTAGCAGGTATTGAAAGCCGAATTCCATGTGATGAGGTCATTGATGCAATGTACCGGATTGGCGAAAGTATGTCTGAGTCACTCAAAGAAACAGCAATGGGTGGTCTGGCCGCGACACCGACAGGTAGAGAACTTGAGACCAAAATCTTTAATATATCGCTAGAGCGGTCGTGAATGGGATGGATCGCCACTCAGAAGTCCAGCAATTAAAAGGTGTCGGACCAGAAGCAGAAAAAGATTTGGAGCGCTCGGCATATCCACAATCGAAGATTTATGGTTTCACATCCCCTTTCGTTATGAAAATATCGAAATCAGACCGATTGAAGACATTGAACATAATGAACAGGCAACCATCTCCGGTGAGATGATCGGTGAGGCGCGAGTGCGCCGCTACAGTAAAGCAAAAAACATTCTTACCTTTCGATTGGACAGCGGCGGTCACGCAATAGAGGTGACTGCTTTTAATCGTGCATTCCTAAAAGGGAAACTCTCACCAGGGATGACGATCACAGTAACCGGGAAATGGAATCGAAGCCGTGCACAAGTAACAGCCAAACACATTGAAATCGGGGAGCGTCAAGAACGTACTCCGTATGATCCGATCTATCAATTGACAGGCAAACTTACAAATCGACAATTAAAAACATGGATTGCGGATCTTTCCCGTAATAGAGAAGTATTTCCTTTGGAGATGCTTCCTTTCTCTATTCGAGAGAAGTACAAGCTGCCATCAATAGAAGAAACGTTAAGGCAACTGCATCAACCACAAGATGCAGAGCAACTAAAGCATGCAAGGCGCAGGTTTATTTATGAAGAGTTTTTGACGTTTCAGCTACGCATGCACGCCTATAGCATGCGCTAAGAAAAAGTGAATACTTAGAAGGATTACAAGATGACCAAGAGCGAGTGAGCACGTTTATTCAAGGGCTTCCTTTTACACTCACAGGAGCGCAGGAGCGTTCTCTACAAGAAATTCTATTTGATATGCGCAGTGGGCATCGAATGAATCGTCTCTTACAAGGGGATGTAGGATCAGGCAAAACAGCAGTTGCAGCCATCGCAATGTATGCTGCTGTTACTGCTGGGAAGCAAGCCGCATTAATGGTTCCAACAGAAATTCTAGCAGGTCAACATTATGAAGCTTTTAAAGAGATGTTTGCTGACGATCCAGTGAATGTCTCGGTGCTCACAGGGTCAACGAAAGCGGCGGAGCGTCGCGACATCATTGAACAACTGGAAAACAAAGAAGTGGACATGATTATTGGAACGCATGCGCTCATTCAGCCAGATGTTCCAATTCCGAAGTTAGGTCTTGTCGTCACTGATGAGCAACACCGGTTTGGGGTGAAGCAACGTCGCGCCCTAAAAGAAAAAGGCGACCCTGATGTTTTATTCATGACCGCAACACCTATTCCTCGAACTTTGGCGATTACGGCGTATGGTGACATGGACGTATCAAGGATCGATGAGTTACCTACGGGTCGAAAAGCAGTGGAAACGTATTGGGTGAACATGTCTTTGTTTGAGCGGGTTGTTAACTTCATTAAGAGAGAGATTCAGAACAAACGGCAAGTGTATTTCGTTTGCCCGCTCATCGAGGAGTCAGAACAGCTCGATGTCCAAAATGCCATCGATTTGCATTCGCAGTTACAAGCAATTCTTTCGGGGGACCACGTCGGTTTGCTTCATGGACGCCTTCACAATGATGAAAAACGAGAAGTGATGGAACAATTCACATCCCAAAATTTGGATGTTCTCGTTGCGACGACAGTGATTGAAGTCGGTGTGAATGTTCCAAATGCAACATGCATGGTCATCTATGATGCAGATCGATTTGGTCTAGCGCAGTTGCACCAGCTCGTGGTCGCGTCGGTAGAGGTCACAACCAGTCGTATTGCATTTTGCTCGCCAACCCGTCATCAGAGACCGGGAAAGAGCGTATGCGCATTATGACAGAAACGACTGACGGATTTGTACTTGCCGAAGAAGATTTGAAATTACGTGGACCTGGTGAGTTACTCGGGAAAAAGCAAAGTGGCATGCCGAAGTTTAGACTTGCCGATCCGGTGCATGATTACCGGGCGTTAGAAACGGCTAGACAAGATGCAAAATCGCTGTTTGAATCCTCCTCTTTTTGGGAAGACCCTGAGTACGAAGCGTTGCGAACGGACTTGGTCACTTCAGGAGCGTTGTCAGAAGACAAGCTTGATTAACAATGTTCAACGGTTGATTTTATCTTTGGACTGTTGCAAACTACTATTAGGACCTAGTCATAGAAATGCGGTGCTCTTTAAGAATGAAAAAGCCTAAACATATTCGAAAAAGCGAACTGAAAGAAACGATCGAAGCCGATCCATTTATTACAGATGAGGCGTTGGCGGAACGGTTTTCTGTTAGTATTCAAACGATCCGTTTGGACCGTATGGAACTACAAATTCCAGAACTTCGGGAGCGAATAAAGTCTGTAGCTAGAGGTCACCACGATGACGTGAAGGCACTGACAAACGAAGAAGTTATCGGTGAGGTCGTTGATCTAGAATTAGATGAGAAAGCCATTTCAATTATGGAAATTACGAATGAACAAGTATTCTCAAGAAATGGGATTGCTCGGGGGCACCATATGTTCGCCCAAGCGAATTCACTTGCAGTGGCCATTATTAATAATGAGTTTGTCGTTACCGGCAGTGCAAAAGTTCGGTTTTCTCAGCCAGTAAAAGCAGGGGACCGTGTCATCGCTAAAGCAAAGGTAGTCAAGACAGATGACGGCTGGTCGGTCGTCGAAGTGACGAGCACAGTCGACCAATCGGTTGTGTTTTCCGGTGAGTTTATTATGTCACGAGGACAGGCGATTGAAGTGGAAAACTTATCAAACAAGATGCGGAGAAAAGGGGATCGGCAATGAAAATAGCGGTAGACGCCATGGGTGGAGATCACGCTCCTAAAGCACAAGTAGCTGGAGCCCTGGCTGCGGTTAAAGCGTTTGATCATATTACGATCCAACTGATCGGAAACGAAGAATTGATCAAGCCTCACCTAACAGATCACGAAAGAATTGAAGTAAAGCATACGACAGAAGTGATCACTTCTGAAGATTCTCCAACAAAAGCAGTGAGAAGAAAAAAAGAAGCGTCGATGGTGCTCGCAGTTCGAGAAGTACGTGAAGGAAGAGCGAAAGCGTGTATTTCAGCGGGCAATACCGGGGCATTAATGACAGCTGGACTTTTACACGTTGGGCGCATTGAAGGGGTAGAGCGACCAGCACTCGCACCGATGCTTCCGACGCTAGACGGTGAAGGGTTTTTGTTGCTAGACGTCGGGGCGAATGTTGATGCGCGGCCGGAACACCTTTATCAGTATGGGGTGATGGGTGACGTTTACTTGCGACAAGTAAAAAACCGTAAAAACCCACGTGTTGGGCTATTGAATGTTGGAACAGAAGAAGGCAAAGGCAATGAGTTAAGTAAAGCGGCGTTTGCCCGCTTGCAAGAAGCCGATTTTAATTTCATTGGCAATGTAGAAGCACGGGACGTGTTAAACGGCGTTTGTGACGTCGTCGTCACGGACGGTTTCTCAGGTAACATTCTCCTAAAAACGATCGAAGGAACCGCGGAGTCATTGTTTTCTATACTAAAAACCGAGCTCACTTCTTCAACGATGAACAAGCTCGCCGCCGGAGTATTGAAACCTTCCTTCAAAAATATTAAAGAAAAAATGAGTTATTCCCACTATGGTGGAGCTGGGCTTTTCGGACTGCGTGCCCCCGTTATTAAAGCGCACGGTTCATCGGATCATACTGCGGTATTTCATGCAATCAGACAGGCGATGCAAATGGTTGAAGAACAAGTACCCGGAGTGATTGAACGTGAACTAACTTCTTCAGAGGAATAGGGAGTGGAAACGATGAAAAACATTGCATATTTATTTCCTGGTCAAGGTTCTCAAGCGCTCGGAATGGGACATGCTGCAGCGAGTGACAGTGACAGTGCAAAAGCAATTCTCGACCGTGCGGATGACAGGCTGCCATTTTCTTTAAGCGAGTTAATGAAAGATGGACCTGAAGAACAATTGAAAGAAACGGCAAACGCGCAACCAGCGCTTCTAACAGCGAGTATTGCAAGTCTTTCCCTTTTAGAAGATGCCGAGATTGAGCCTAGTTACATGGCTGGGCATAGTCTTGGGGAGTATAGCGCGCTTGTTGCAGCGGGTGCCTTCGTTTTGATGACGCAGTTTATGCGGTTCATGAGCGAGGCAAGCTTATGCAAGCAGCTGTTCCTACGGGTGAGGGGACGATGGCGGCCGTCATCGGGATGGAGCGTGAGCCGCTCATGCAGATCACAAAGCGAGTAAGTGAGTCAGGCCACGCTGTTCAATTGGCAAATCTGAATGCTCCTGGTCAAATCGTCATTTCTGGGACGGTTAAAGGGGTACAAGTTGCATCTGCGGCTGCTAAAGAAGAAGGGGCAAGACGAGTGATGCCATTAAACGTGAGCGGTCCATTCCATTCAGCGTTAATGGAACCGGCAAAAGGGCAGTTGCGAGACGTACTCACAGCGATTGAATTCCAAGATGCACGTGTCCCCGTTGTAACGAACATTCATGCTGCACCAGTTTCAAACGGAGAAGAGTTGCGGCAAGGTCTAGTAGAGCAGCTCACCTCACCGGTGTATTGGGAGGACACGATCCGCTTTATGATTCGTGAAGGTAGATACGTTCGTTGAATTTGGGAGCGGTCAAGTTTTGTCTGGCTCGTAAAAAAGATTCAACGCCGAGATGTGAATGTTTTCTCCATCAGCAACCTCGAAGAAGCTGAACAATTTAAACAAGCAGTAAAGGCGGTGAGATAATGACGTTAAATGGCAAAAAAGCACTTGTTACTGGTGGTTCACGAGGAATTGGTCGCGCCATTGCAGTCGCTCTTGCAAAACAAGGGGCAGATGTTGCGATTAACTATGCTGGAAATGCTGCCAAAGCAGACGAAGTAAAAAATGAATGTATAGCTGAAGGTGTTGAGGCTTTCACCATTCAAGCAGATGTTGCGAGTGAAGATGACGTCAAGAACATGTTTCAAGAAGTGCAATCTCAATTCGGGGGCATTGACCTGCTCATTAATAACGCCGGGATTACACGAGACAACCTCATTATGCGCATGAAAAGTGACGATTGGGACGCAGTCATCGATACAAATTTAAAGGGGGTGTTTCTATGCTCCAAAGCGGCATCCCGACCAATGATGAAGCAGCGGAGCGGAGCGATCATTAACATTGCATCGGTTGTTGGTTCCATTGGGAACGCGGGCCAAGCGAATTACACAGCGGCAAAAGCAGGTGTTCTCGGTCTAACAAAGACGCTAGCTCGAGAATTTGCGGCACGGAACATCCGTGTCAATGCGGTTGCTCCTGGGTTCATCGCAACGGAAATGACCGACCAACTTGATGAACAAACGCGAGTTAGTTTGTTGGCAAACATTCCGCTAAATGAACTCGGAAAGCCAGAGGACATTGCAGAAGCCGTCGTTTTTCTTGCCAGTGATGCAAGTCGTTATATGACAGGGCAAACCCTGCATGTAGACGGCGGTATGTACATGGGATAAAGGACGATATTCACTAGTTTTTTTTCGAAGTTTCATCTATAATAACAAAAGGATTGCCATCTTTTTCTTAAAAGAGAAAGATGATTAATGGAGGCGAATAAATATGGCAGAGAATAACACACTTGAACGTGTAACGAAGATTATCGTAGATCGACTAAGCGTAGAAGCAGCAGACGTAAAAATGGAAGCAACATTCAAAGACGATCTCGGAGCAGATTCCCTTGATGTTGTTGAACTCGTTATGGAACTTGAAGATGAGTTTGAACTTGAAATTTCTGATGAAGAAGCTGAAAAAATTTCAACGGTTGCTGATGTCGTCAATTACATAGATGCACAGTAACTGAACGAACAAGTTCTGCACAAAGGTGCAGAACTTGTTTTCCGGTTAGGATCTTTGAAAGGAGTGTGCTTATGCGGCGGCAAACGGAGCGAAAGCCAAAACGTAAAGCTCAGACGAATGTTCACCCGCAATTGGCAAGGCGGTTTGATGATTTAATTGAAAGTTTATCGATTACGTTTACGAATAAACAAATTCTCTATCAAGCATTTACTCATTCATCCTATGTGAATGAACAGAGGTTTCGTTCGGACCAAGATAATGAACGATTGGAGTTTCTTGGAGATGCTGTACTTGAGCTTGCCGTATCCCAGCATATATTTAAACGGTTCCCGACGATGCAAGAAGGGGAGATGACGAAACTCCGAGCAGCAGTTGTATGTGAGCCATCCCTTGCAGACTTAGCTGAGCGTTTGAACTTCGGAACGCTTATCTTTTTAGGTAAAGGGGAAGAAATGAGTGGAGGCCGCGAACGCCCAGCCATGCTCGCTGATGTGTTTGAAGCGTTTGTCGGTGCACTTTATCTTGACCAAGGCATGGATTCGGTGTACGTATTCCTTGAAGAGACGGTCTATCAGAAGATTAAAAGTGGCAGTTATACACATGTGATGGATTTTAAAAGTCAATTGCAAGAGTTCGTTCAGCAAGAAAGTGGCGCTAGAATTCAATATGAGATTGTCGCTGAGGAAGGACCTGCACATAGTCGAGAGTTCGTTTCACAAGTGTATGTAAATAAAGCATTGCACGGTGAAGGAAGAGGAAAGACGAAGAAAGCTGCAGAACAGCATGCTGCGCAACTTGCACTTGCAGAATTAAGCAAAGATGTGGTAGAAAAACAGCACTAACCAATTTCTAAGAAAATGGTTAGTGCTGAGAATTATTTCTTAACCTTAATGGACCCAAGCTCAGAAACGAGCGCATCGATCTCTTTTACGCTTAGATTAGGATGATGAATGACGTAATCGTACACATCACGAATATCATCATATCGTGATAACGAATAGCCATCTGGTCTAGAATCGCCCGATTGACGACGTTTAATCGTTCCTGCAGCTTTTCAAACATGTAAGTCATATTCTCTTTTGTTGCTTCTTGAAGTTCCATGAATAGCCTCCTTTTCTCTTTTATTTTAGAGGCGATTTTCATGTTTGAAAAGGTGAGACGTAAAAAAAGTCAGATCAGGAAATAAGGGGTAAGGTTGAATTGAGGGTACATGTATGCATTTAAAACGACTGGAAATTTCAGGATTCAAGTCTTTTGCGTCACCGCTGACCGTAGACTTTGACCGAGGAATTACCGCCGTTGTCGGCCCAAACGGTAGCGGCAAAAGCAATGTTGCGGATGCCGTGAGATGGGTGCTAGGAGAACAGTCCGCCAAACAGCTTCGTGGATCAAAAATGGAAGATGTCATTTTTGCTGGCAGTGAATCGCGAAAACGAGTGAACCTCGCTCAAGTTACACTCGTGTTAGACAATGAAGACGGTCATTTACAATCGGACTATACGGAGATTAGTATGACGCGTAAATTGTTTCGGAGTGGGGAGAGCGAATATAAGTTAAACGGGACGAGTTGTCGCAGAAAAGATCTCGTAGATTTACTCGTTGACTCTGGGCTCGGCAAAGAAGCGTATTCCATGATCGGGCAAGGAGAAGTAGAAAAGATTCTCTCTTCTAAACCTGAAGAGCGTAGAGCGATGTTTGAAGATGCGGCAGGCGTATTGAAGTATAAATCTCGTAAACAGCAATCAGAAAAGAAACTTCAAGAAACGATGGAGAATTTGGATCGGGTAGAAGACATTTTGCATGAGCTCGAGCAGCAAATTGAGCCTTTAGAAATCCAAGCGTCAACGGCAAAAGAATACATTGAGAAAAAAGAAGAATTAACTGCGCTAGATGTCGCACTTCTTGCGATTGACATTGAAGACAAACATAAAAAATGGTCTGTTTCCAAACAAGATGTCGAAACCTTACAGGAACGTCTGAAAACAGAAGAGAAACAGTTGGCTTCGTATACGGATGCGAGAAAAGAAGAAACAAATAAACTTCAAAACATTGAACAAAACTTAGAATCTGCTCAGACGAAATTGTTAGAAGCTAGTGAACGTCTTCAGCAACAAGAAGGCCACAAGAAGCTCATGGACGAACGAGGGACGAATGCCTATACCCGTTTGGATGAGTTGGACAAACGGATTACGGCGATTGAAAGTGAATGGAAAAGAAAGAAAACAGAGTTGGATGATGAAGATCAGGATCTTCGAGAAAAGACGAATCAATTAACGGCGTTAGACGAACAGTGGAAAGAGTTAACGAACCGTGCAAGCCGTTCGAAAGAGGATCTTGAAGAAGAGATTGAAACATTAAAAACGACGTATATCGATGTTTTGAATGAACAAGCTGCCACAAAGAATGAGTTGCGTTATCACGATGAACAACGAAAAAAGCTACGCCATCGCTTGCGCATCTTGGATGAAGAGAATAAAGGGACAGATGAGGAGTTAAAAGCTCAGGATAAGCAGCATCAAGAGGCGATTCAACGTGTGAAAGCACTTCAAGCCAAGCGCGAAGCAGCCAATGATGATGAGCAATCGTTGGATGGAGAGATTGAGCAGGCGACCCAAAAGAAGGTAGACACAGAAGATCATCTCTATCGTGGGTATCGATCGAGGAAGATGTGACGTCACGACTCGCTTTGCTAGACCAAATGGAGCAAGAACACGCTGGCTTCTTTCAAGGAGTTAAAGCTGTTCTTCAAGCAAAGGACCGTGAGAACCTGACAGGGATTGTCGGTCCGATCGCATCCCTCGTCTCTTCTGATAAGAAGTTTGAGACGGCGATTGAGACGGCACTTGCCGGTGCGCTCCAACACGTCGTCGTTGATACCGAACGTTCAGGTCGTCAAGCCATTCAGTATTTGAAAAACCACCGAGAAGGTCGGGCAACATTTTTACCGTTAGACGTCATGCGAGCGCGTACAATTCCTGAAGCTCTCGTACAAAAGCTGCAAACCCATGATGGCTATTTAGGGACGGCTAAAGAAAACGTTCAGTATGAACAACAGCTCGAACCGGTCATTGGCAACTTGCTCGGAGCCGTCATTATTGCGACAGATTTAAAAGCAGGAAATCAATTAGCGCAAATGGTCAACTATAAAAACCGAATTGTTACGATGGACGGTGACGTGATCAACCCTGGAGTCGATGACTGGCGGGGGCGAGAAGCGTAAAGGAATGGAGCTGCTCGGTAGGAAGCGTGAACGAGAAGAGCTACGAGAAAAGCAAACGTCTATTGAGGAAGCGATTCAATCTCTTGAAAAACGAGTTGCGACTGAAAAAGAGACACTCGCTCAACTTGAAGAAAAGAAACAGGAACAACTCCTTCAAAGTGAAACCATTCGTTTAGAGTTGGAAACAGCAAAAGAACAAGCCCAAAAACTTGCCCAGCAAAAGGAGCGGGACGGGGCGCATCATTCCTTGTATATTAAAGAGCGAGAAGCTATTTACAAGAGCTTACCGATACCGAAGAGCATGTGGAACGAACCGAAGAAAAAGAGCAGTCACTCGTCACACGTGTACAACAACTCCAGCAGTCGATCGAACAAAAAGAAGCGCTCAAAAAAGAAGAAGAGTCCTCGGAGAAAGATCTCCAAGAGCGTGTGACGGAGATGAGAATTGAGCGGGCGAAACAAAAAGAACAATTCGAAAGTCAGCAACAAACCGTCAAACGGTTGCAAGCGGATGTAAAAGAACATCAGAAAGGTCTTGAAGCCGCCAAAGATGAGCGGAAAACATTAGAATCAAGACTCGGTGACTTATCAGAAGGCTCATCGACGATTGATGATGATATTCAGTTGACATCTGAGGAAAAGAAAACTGAGCAGGCGAAGGTTGAGGATGGCAAAGCAAAACGTGAGCAAGTGAAACAACAACTTCAATTGTTAGAAGAGCAAGTTCAACGTTACGAAGTGCGGGTAAGTGAAGAGGCAACGAAAAAGCAAGATGAGGAACTGTGCCTTCACCGGTTAGACATTGAACTCGACCACTTGCTAAACCGTCTGCAATCCGAATATGAACAAAGTTATGAAGCGGCAAGACGTGACTATGAGCTGTCCATTCCTGTGGACGAAGCACGTACGAAAGTGAAGCTGCTAAAAAAAGCGATTGATGAGCTTGGGTTTGTCAACCTTGGAGCGATTGATGAGTTTGAACGGATTTCCGAACGTCACGATTTCCTTAAAAGCCAGCAAGAAGATCTATTAGTAGCGAGACGCACTCTTCAAGAAGCGATTCGCGAGATGGATGAGGAGATGACGCGGAAGTTTCGTGAGACGTTCGTGCAAATCCGCGCACAATTTAAAGAAACGTACCGGAAAATGTTTGGGGGAGGAGAGGCTGACCTCGAGCTGAGCGACCCAGATGATCTGCTCGAGAGTGGGATTGATATTTTTGCTCGACCACCAGGAAAGAAACGCCAGGCGCTATCCCTACTCTCTGGTGGAGAGCGAGCGCTCACTGCCATTGCTCTATTGTTCGCGATTTTGAACGTGAGACCGGTGCCGTTTTGCATATTGGACGAAGTGGAAGCCGCGTTAGATGAAGCGAACGTCACTCGGTTTGCAAACTATTTACAGTCGTTCGCTCACCAAACCCAATTCATCGTCATTACACACAGAAAAGGACGATGGCGTCTTGTGACGCACTGTATGGGGTCACAATGGAAGAATCAGGTGTATCGCGACTTGTTTCCGTTCGTTTAGAAGAAACCGAACAACTCGAGGCCATCGTCTCGGGAGATTAAATCGTGGAAAGGTGTAGATGACATGAGCTTCTTTCGAAAACTTAAAGAACGCGTGACGAATCAAACCGATTCGATGACCGATAAATTTAAAGATGGTTTGCAAAAGACGAGAGATTCATTCTCTGAGAAAATGAACAGTCTCGCTGCAAAGTATCGAACTGTAGACGAAGATTTCTTTGAAGAACTTGAAGAACTTCTCATTTCGGCAGATGTTGGCGTGAATACGGTCATGGAACTCGTTGATGAACTTAGAGATGAGGCAAAGCTGAAAAATGTTAAAAACAGTCACGATATTTTACCGATCATTAGTGAAAAATTGACCGAAAGACTCGATTTTACCGGTCATGACAGTGAGCTTACAATGAACCCCGATGGGATGACTGTCATCTTGTTCGTCGGTGTGAACGGTGTTGGAAAAACGACGACGATTGGTAAACTCGCACACCACTTCAAGCAAACCGACCAAAAAGTTGTGTTAGCCGCCGGGGATACATTTCGTGCAGGGGCGATTGAACAGTTAGCGGTTTGGGGAGAGCGCGTCGGTGTAGATGTAATCAAGCAAGCCGAAGGTTCAGACCCTGCAGCGGTCATGTACGACGCCATTCATGCTGCCCGCTCTCGTGGGGCGAATGTGCTTTTGTGTGATACCGCTGGCCGCTTGCAAAATAAAGTGAATCTCATGAAAGAGCTTGAGAAAGTGAAGCGTGTAATCCAACGTGAAGTACCGAGCGCTCCTCATGAAGTGTTGCTCGTTCTGGATGCAACGACTGGTCAAAATGCGATGGCCCAAGCAAAACAATTTAAAGAAGCCACCGATGTATCCGGGATTGTGTTAACGAAGCTTGATGGTACGGCGAAAGGTGGAATTGTGCTCGCCATTCGCAACGAGCTTGATATACCAGTGAAATTTGTTGGGCTAGGCGAGAAGATGGATGACTTACAGCCGTTTCAAGCGGAACAGTTCACGTACGGACTTTTTCAAAACATGGTCGAGAAAGAAGAGGACTAACCGTTTCTTGACAGCGTGACGCGCAGCTTGTAACATTTAATTGTAAAGGCTATTCACTTAACAGTGAGGGTGAATTCAGTGCTTGAAAAGACGATGAGAATGAACGCGTTGTTTGATTTCTATCATTCGCTTCTCACAGACAAACAACGCAATTATTTAAAGCTCTACTATTACGATGATTATTCGCTCGGTGAGATCTCTGAACTTTATGAGGTGAGCAGGCAGGCGGTGTATGATAATATTCGCCGCAGTGAACAGATGCTTGAAGACTATGAGGCGAAGCTGGGTCTTTTTCATCGATACCGAATTCGACAAGAGCTATACAAGGCACTTAAAGAGATCGGTGACGAGACAGATAACCGGGAATTACTCCGGATTAGTGAAGAATTAGAACGAGCCGAAGAGTAAGGAGGGGATTCCAATCGCATTTGAAAGTTTAGCGGAAAGACTTCAACAAACGATGCAAAAGATTAAGGGTAAAGGAAAGGTTAACGAAGCGGACGTCAAAGAAATGACCCGTGAAGTGAGGCTTGCTTTGCTCGAAGCCGACGTGAACTTTAAAGTCGTGAAACAATTCGTAAACCGCATTAAAGAACGGGCGTTGGCCAGGAAGTGATGAAGAGTTTAACTCCCGGCCAACAAGTCATCAAAGTCGTCAACGAAGAACTGACTGAATTGATGGGCGCTGAAGAAAGCAAGATTGCTACAGCGAACAAACCTCCTACGATCATTATGATGGTCGGTTTGCAAGGTGCAGGTAAAACGACGACAGCGGCGAAACTTGCCAACTATTTGCGAAAGCAAAAGAACAAAACACCGATGCTCGTTGCCGCTGACGTATACCGTCCAGCGGCCATTGACCAGTTGAATACACTCGGAAAGCAATTAAATATGCCTGTGTACTCGGATGGGACCGATAAAAACCCGGTGGACATCGTCAATGCAGGTGTGCAAATGGCGAAAGATAACCAACATGACACGGTCATCTTGGATACGGCAGGTCGTTTGCATGTGGACGAATCACTTATGGGTGAACTGCTGCAGATGAAAGACGCTGTAACTCCTGATGAAATTCTTCTTGTTGTCGATGCGATGACCGGTCAAGATGCCGTTAACGTTGCCGAACATTTCAACGAACAGCTCGAAATTAATGGCGTCGTATTAACGAAGCTAGACGGCGATACACGCGGAGGGGCAGCTTTATCGATTCGCGCGGTCACTGACAAGCCGATTAAGTTCGCCGGAATGGGTGAAAAGATTGACCAACTTGAACCATTCCATCCAGAGCGAATGGCGTCTCGAATTCTCGGTATGGGTGATGTACTTTCATTAATTGAAAAAGCACAGACGAACGTCGATGAAGAGAAAGCCAAAGAGTTGGAAGCGAAGATGCGCAATGCCGACTTGACGTTTGATGACTTTTTGGAACAACTCGATCAAGTGAAGAGCATGGGGCCTTTAGAAGACCTACTCGGGATGATTCCAGGTGCTGGGAAAATGAAAGGCTTAAAGAACATGCAAGTTGACGACAGCCAAATTGGAAAAGTGGAAGCGATCATTCGTTCCATGACGAAAGCGGAAAAAGTCGACCCTAAACTGATGAATGCTAGCCGAAAGCGAAGAATTGCTAAAGGTAGTGGAACGACCGTTCAAGATGTGAATAAGCTGCTCAAACAGTTTGATGATATGAAAAAAATGATGAAACAGATGTCTTCACAAATGACGGGCAAGAAAAAAGGAAAAGGCGGGATGCAGCTCCCGTTTATGAAGTAGACAAAGATTTTTATGCTGAAAAGGAAAAACCCTTTACACATGAAAAGATTTTGTCTATAATAGGCTAATGTGCGATGAATTCACTAGAATTATTGCAAGGCGTTCTGCCTTTTAAACAAAAAAGAAAACAAATATAATGGAGGTTGAGGATTATGGCAACGAAAATTCGTCTTAAAAGAATGGGATCAAAGAAAAGACCTTTTTACCGTGTAGTTGTTGCGGACTCTCGCGCACCACGTGATGGTCGCTTTATCGAGGAGATTGGAACGTACAACCCGCTTCTTACAGAAAACACATTTGATGTGAAAGAAGAGCGTGCGCTTAAGTGGATGCTAGATGGAGCTAAACCATCTGACACGGTACGTAACCTATTCTCTAAAGCTGGCCTTATGGAGAAAGTCCATAACGCGAAGAACGGCAAGTAGGTTAACCGATGCTAAAAAAACTCGTCTTGACCGTTGCCCAGACGCTTGTGGATCACCCTGAAGACGTTCACGTAGACCAAGTGGAACAAGAAGGAACGACAGTGTTAACGCTGTCTGTGCACAAGGAAGACATGGGGAAAGTCATCGGCAAAAGCGGCAAAGTTGCAAGCGCATTGCGCACGGTTTTGGCCGCAGCGAACCGGGATCACGGAAAGGTTCGACTAAACATTGCTGATTAAGGACGTGTGAGGGGGAGGCGAAGCCTTCCTCTTTCTTTTTACTCGTTTTTGCTCAATCCGGACAAGATTAATGGTATATTGAAAGTATTACATATCAACTAGAGGTGATCCAATGAGAATTGAAAAGAAAGTGCTCGTTCGTCATGTACTCACCGAAGACTATCGGAAGAAATTATTGGCTAAAATGGAACAAGACAAGCAGCGTTTGATGACGGAGACGGAACAACTCCGTTTTCAATCACAGAAACAAGCGAAAGAGCAAACCGATGCCAACAACAAAGCGCTCGTAAAAACGAGGTTTAACGCGGAAATAAAGAAGCGTACACAACGAATTGAAAGCATTACTTTTCGTGAGAATAAGATTCGTACGCTTCCAGAAGGTTCTCTTGTAACAAGTGAAACGTTGAAACGTACGACCGATGTAAAAGTCGGCGACAAATGGGCAGACCATAAGCTAGAAGATGAAATCATCATTGAAGATGGTATGGTTACAGAGATTCGCACTAAAGGAGATCAAGGAGATCATGACGTCAAACACTGAGTATTTTAAAGTGGGGACGATTGTTAATACCCATGGAGTGCGGGGTGAGGTGCGTGTCATTCCGTCAACCGATTTCAAAGAAGAACGGTTTCAAGTAGGTAACACACTTTCTCTTCTTGGCAAAAACAAAAACCGTTCATCGGTTAAAATTACAGGCTCAAGGACTCATAAGCAATTTCAACTTCTCACGTTAGAAGGCATTGATTCTAAGGAGAGCGCAGATACGCTTAGAGATGCTGAATTGCAAGTGCATGAATCTGAGCGCGAGCATTTGCCAGAAGGTGATTTCTACTATAGTGAAATCGTCGGGTTGAACGTTGTTACAACTGATGGACAAACGCTTGGTGTCGTGAAAGAAATACTTTCTCCTGGAGCGAATGACGTGTGGGTCGTCAAGCGACATGAACCGATGAAAAAAGACGTGTTATTGCCGTATATTGATGATGTCATCATTGATGTCAATCGTTCTGAACGAGTCGTCACCGTGCGGCTAATGGAAGGATTGTTAGACGAATGAACCTTCATTTTCTAACGCTTTTTCCAGAGATGTTTACTGGAGTCAAAGAGTCTTCCATATGGAAACAAGCGAATGATAAAGGTAGTGCCACTTACACGATTACGAATTTCCGAGACTATACCGATAATAAGCACAAGAAAGTCGATGACTACCCGTTTGGCGGTGGTGCAGGCATGGTGCTTCGTGCGCAACCGATTCACGATGCGTTGCAGGCAATTCCTCGCACAGAAAAGGAACGAGTCGTCCTGTTATGCCCTCAAGGCGAAGCATACACACAAAAGAAAGCGGAAGAGCTTGCCGACGCTGATCAAATCGTTTTTATTTGTGGCCATTATGAAGGGTATGATGAACGTATTCGCACGCTCGTCACAGATGAGATTTCTGTAGGGGATTACGTGCTTACCGGTGGGGAGCTGGCATCGATGATTGTTGCAGATAGCGTCATTCGTTTGCAGCCTGGAGTGCTCGGAAATGATGAATCGGCGGTTAAAGACTCGTTTAGTACCGGTTTATTGGAACATCCTCAATACACCCGACCAGCCGAGTGGAATGGTTTGCACGTACCTGAAGTGTTGCTCTCTGGTCATCATGAGCGTATTCATGAGTGGCGAGAAAAAGAAGCGCTGAAGCGAACGTGGCAGCGGAGACCGGATTTGCTCGAACAAAAAGAACTGTCCGAACGAGAACACGTTTGGATAAAAGAATTTGAAGGAAACAATTGAAGAACGGCTGTCCATATGCTATGATAGCAGTTGTGGCGAAAGCCCTTGAATCCGATGTTCCGCTATGGAAATCCCGTAAGAGCATCCGAGAAGAAAGGAGGCAGTATGCCTTATGACAAACATTATTCGTGAAATTAACAAAGCTCAACTAAAGAGTGATGTACCTAACTTCCGTCCTGGAGATACAGTCGCTGTCGACGTTAAAGTTGTCGAGGGTTCTCGTGAGAGAATTCAGGTATTCCAAGGTGTTGTACTCAAGCGTCGCGGAAGTTCAATTAGCGAAACGTTTACCGTGCGTAAGATCTCTTCTGGTGTAGGAATTGAGCGTACATTCCCGGTTCATTCACCAAGAATCGCTAAGATTGACGTGAAGCGCCGTGGTCGCGTACGTCAAGCAAGATTGTACTACTTGCGTAAACTTCAAGGAAAAGCAGCAAGAGTAAAAGAACTTCGCTAAATTGTAGACCAACGAAAGGAGCTTGCCACCATACAGGCTCCTTTTTCGCACTTCTAAAAGTAAAGGAAGTTGTAACCATGACAATACAATGGTTCCCCGGACATATGGCTAAAGCCATACGGGAGATGAAAGAAAATATTAAAAAAGTCGATGTCGTGATTGAACTGCTAGATGCCCGCATCCCAGAATCTTCTAGAAATCCGGTGTTAGAAGAAGTCGTAACTGACCAGCCGCGAGTGCTCGTTTTTATGAAACCAGACTTAGCAGATCCAGAACGAACGAAAGAGTGGGTCGCCCACTACGAACAACGTGGACAAGCAGCAGTCGTGGTGGACGCCAAGAAAAACACAGGCATACAAACACTCATTAAAGAAGTGCTCAATCAGGCAGAACCGAAGATGGATAAGTTGAAGCAAAAAGGCATTCGACAACGTTCTGTGCGTGCCATGATTGTCGGCATTCCAAACGTAGGAAAATCGACGCTCATTAATCGACTTGTCGGGAGAAACCAAGCAACAACCGGGAATAAACCAGGGGTGACAAGAAAGAACGAATGGTTAAAAGTTGGCAAAAAAATGGAGCTGCTCGATACGCCAGGCGTCCTTTGGCCAAAGTTTGAAGATCAAACGGTCGGCCTTAGATTGGCAGCGACAGGAGCCATTAAAGATGAGCGTCTAGACTTTTCTGATGTTGCCCTATATTTGATTCGTTATCTTAAAGAACAATACCCAAATGCGCTAACTGTGCGCTATAACATAAAAGAAGCTCCGACTGAAGATGTGGCGTGGTTTGAAGAAATTGGAAAAAGAAGAGGCTGTCTAATGAGCGGAGGAGACATCGATTTTGATCAAACTTCCGAACTGATTTTGAGGGAGTTTCGTTCAGAGAAGTTAGGGAGAATTACGCTAGAACGGCCATAACGACCGTCTACACGTAACGCTCCCTTTTTTTAAAAAGGAGAAAACGATGAATAAGGAAAGCATAAAGCAGTGAAAGCCCAGTTATTTGAAGAAGGTGCAGTGCATGACGAGAACTGGCTTAAAGCGCTGCGTGCAGACGAAAGAAAAGGCATTCAAAAGCTTCTCTCCCAGTACGATGCACTCATCGAAAAACAAACAACAGATTTGAACATATATACCGATAAAAGAAATGAAGAGTATCGTCTCTGTCGCACGTGGAACTTTGCAGGCATTGATGAAGTCGGGCGAGGTCCACTAGCTGGACCGGTGACGACAGCTGCAGTTATAATCCCTGAGCACGTGATGCTGCCGGGCATTGATGATTCAAAAAAACTTTCACAAAAAGAGAGAGCCCGTCTATATACCCTCATTATGGAAACGTGCGTTGTAGGCATTGGTGAGGCGACTGTTGAAGAAATTGACGAAATCAACATTTATTATGCTACGCAATTAGCAATGAAACGGGCGATTGAAACATTGCCGACCCAACCGGATCATTTACTCGTTGATGCGATGACGTTACCCGTGCCCATTCGCCAAACCTCACTGACGAAAGGTGATCAGCACAGTGCTGCCATAGCAGCCGCCTCGATTGTCGCTAAGGAGACGAGAGACAGGTTTATGAGGGAGCTTCATGAACGCTTCCCGGTGTATGGATTTGACCAGCACGTAGGATACGGGACGAAGCGCCATCTTGATGCTCTTGATGATTATGGACCTTCTTCTGAACATCGCTTGAGTTTCCGTCCAGTCGCCGAACGTTTACTCTAAGAGAGGGTGTAGGTATGGACCATCAAACATAAACCGTTCATTATCGGTGTCAAGAGATCTAACGCTTGGTAAGCCTAAACTAACGCCTGGCCAATGGTTTAGTGGACGAATTACAAAGATTTATAGGGGACGTCAAGCTGTTGTACATACATCCGGCGGTTCGATGGTTGCTCGTCTCGAAGCCCCGCTCACAGCAAATGAGCGCTATTTATTTCAAGTGCAGTCGGTTAAAGGTGAGGTCCATTTGAAAGTATTTCCCACCCCGTCCAACTCCCCGTCTAAAGACCAATTGAGTGCAACAGGTCTAGGAATAACCGGCAGGAACGGGCGTTGCTCGGTCGTTTTTTAAGAGACGAAACGCCGTTTACTACGAATGCTTTGCAACAAGGGGGGGAACTGCTAAAAGCGATTGGAAGAAAAGATGCGCACGCAGTGAAGATTGTCGGAGCGATGATTCAACAACTTTTGCCGTTAACCCCTTCGGTCTATCAAGCCATCGACGCTTTCACGCGAGGAGACCAAGGGGCATCAGCGTTCCTTCGTAAACTGCAAAGCTCCACGACGATGCAAGCGGCAACACCGTCCTCCAATCAATTTCTACAATTGCTTACGACCCTTTTAGAAAGATCGTCTGTTTCAGCAAATCAGGCAGTGACGACCTCCCGATTGGAGCAATTGCTCCAAGAAGCAACTGGACGAGAAGTACCGCATCGTAGGGAGAAGGGGCAAGAATGTTGCTGGCGAGGATTGGGCTTGTGAACGAGGGAGTGGCAACCGCGACGAGAGAGACATTTATACACCAACTAAAAGAGACGTATCCAGCGTATACTCAATCGCGTGAGTGGAGCACTTGGTTAACCCCTTCTTCACAGATGTTTGAGCGTTTGAAAACGATCCTCTCTCTTCAAAACCTAACCGCTCATGAACGCGTAGCTCTGCAGCGACTTGTTGGCCAAGAAGTGATGCACGTACAACAAGTGAAACAATTACTAGACACGAGTACAAGTCAACGAATGCTCGTGCAAACGTTGGAGCGTGGTATGAATACGGAGATGAGCCCGCAGGCGGTAACATTGTTTACTTCCGTTGCCCAACAAATTGCCGGCACGCATCTGCTCGCTGCAATTCATGACTTTCAAGCATTTTATATTCCACTAGAGCGAGAAGAAACATATACCGATTTGTTTTTACTACACAAGCGAGAGCATCATGAAGCTTTTCGAATTCTGTTTTTTCTAAATCTGGAAATGCTCGGTGACACCGTCATTGACATGCAAGTCGTCAAAGAGCAACTTTTCTTAAACATTCGCACAAAACAACAGGAACCAGAGTGGATAAAGACGGTCATGACCCCGCTTTTAACCGATCGGCTGGAGCAAGCAGGATTTGTGTTGTCAAAATTTCAGTGGGAAGAGCCAGAAAATGGAGAACCGGTATTAACACTACAAAAAAATGAGCAAGAAAATACGAAAACTTCAAAG